>JBKJLR010000157.1:0-5201 GCA_046596865.1 Chitinophagaceae bacterium | reverse complement strand
ATAATCAATGGGATATAGTGCTGGTAAGGGGTACAGAGAGACAACTTTTTATAAATAATTATTTATAATACAAATTTGATCTCTTGATTGGATATGTACTTGTTAAACCAAAAATTCAGAGATTAAGAATTCAGGGGAAGTGTGAAGCCCAGTGAAGCAAATGTGTACGCTTTACTTACCGCCGGAGCAAAGCTGATTTAAATTATTGTGAGGGTGAACCCTGATATTTACTTTTATAATTATAGTGTTCTGGATAAGCAACTGATTTTAGAAATAACCCGTGTGCTGGAACTGCAAAACTTGCCATACTACAATCTTTTGCCACAATAATGGTTTTAAACTCAACCAGACTAAGCTTTCCACGACCAACTTTAAGCATAGTAGCCACCAAGGCCCGTACCATGCCCCTTAAAAACCGATTGGCCCTGACTTCGTAAACCAACGTATTACTATGAAAAGACCAACTGCTTTCGAAAATTTGACAATGGAATGTTTTAACCTGAGTATTCCGTTTAGAAAACGAAGTGAAGTCGGTATAATCCTTAATTAATAAAGCGGCCAGCTTCATTTTTTCTATGTCAAGTTTGTAAGGAAAGAAGAATGCCTGTTCTTTCAAAAACGGGTCTTTTTGACAATAAATATAATAATTGTATTTCCTGCTGATTGCATCGAAGCGGCAATGAGCAGAATTGGAAACCTGATGGAGATTTTTGATAACTATATCATCAGGCAAAACGGCATTTACATTATATATAATATTCGGATTTATTTCTGTTTCGTAATCAAAATGAAAAAAATTCTGTAGAGCATGAACTCCGCTATCTGTTCTTGACGACCCGGTCAAGATTATTTCTTGTTTCTGAAGTATAGCAAAGGCTCTCTCTACCTCCGCTTGAATTGTATTTGCATTTTTCTGCGCTTGAAAACCACTATAGCTAGTACCTTTATAAGCAACTTCTAAGAAATAACGGGGCATGGCGTTTTAATTGCGAAGCATTGCTTTGAAACGGCTGGTATAATACTCATCTTTCATTTCGCCCTCTAGAGAACCGAAAGCTTCTGAATCCGAAACATATTTATAGGAGGCATCAAAAAATTTGTATTTCCCTTCATCATTCAGAAATAACGTACTTAAGTTTTTTACCTGGAGCAAGGTAAAACACTTTGTTTTAAAATATTTTTTTGCTTCAGAAATCATATCATCATCTTTTTCTGCCACCGCCATTTTTTTACGAAGCTTAAAGAAATCACTGCTGGTTGCTATTTCGCTGCAATTATTCTTTTGAACTGTTTTTTCTACAAGTTTTTTTGAAATTACACGTTCTATTTCTGCAGTTTTTTCTTCTTCTTTTTTTGGAGTTTCAATGCTTATATCCAGAAATTTTTTCTCTTCTTTTGGTTGTTCTTTTACCAAATTAACTACTGGCTTTGGATTTGGAATAAGCAGGCGGATGGTATCTCTTGTTCCATTTTCATAATCATCAGTAAATACAAGCCCAAAACCTTCTGTGGTTGAACTTTCAGACCATTTTTTTACCTGGGAAGTTTTGTATACTTCAGTTACAATTTCTACTAATTCCTTAGCCTCTGAAGCCGGCTCTTCCCTAATAACTGCTTTCGATTCTTCCTTTTTTACTTCCGATTGCTCTACTATTTCAGGGGGTTTAATTAGTACAGGTTCTTTTACTTCTGTTTTACTTTCTTCTGTTTTTACAACAGATTGCTCAATTATCGCTTTTGGTATTATTGTAGTTGATTCTTTTTCTACTTTAGGCTCTTGGGTTTTTACAACAGGGGCTTCAACCACTTCATTTGATTTTACAACTACCGTTTCTTTCACGTCAACTTTTATTTGTTCTTTTTTTTCTATTTCCTGTATAGCTACTTCTGTTTTCTTTTCTTCCAATTTTGGCTGAAGAGGTTTTTCTTTTAATGAAGGGTCATCGGCAGCCCTGGAAAGAATTTCTGTAAAGACAGATATATCCTTATTTTCTACATTTGGTTTTTCACTTATGCTTGCTTTGCCAGTTATTGCCATTTGAACATTCAGGGTTTGTAAATCAAACAATCCCCAGCCTTTGTCACTAAAATTTTTCAATAAATAGCCGTGGTCTTTTTTATTTACTGAAACAGAGAAATTCTGCTCTGGCCATTTGTTTTGTGGAAATCCGATACTGAAACTATACGTACTATCAAGAAGCTTGGGCAAAATGATATAACCAGAAGCTGTTGAGCTATTTACTTTCTCATTTATTTTTACAAAAAAAGGTTGTTCAGATTCTGTCTGGATATAAATGAAATAAACTTTTTGAGAAGAAGCAATCAGGACAGCCAGAGAAAATAAAAGGGTTATGTGTAGCTTTTTCATTTTTCCGGAATTGGGTTAATACTTCAAAAATACTCCAAATCCTTCGACTTATCCAAGACAGGATACAACAACTTGTTAAATACAGTAATCTTTCATTGATTTTGCAAGGCAGAAAACTGCTACTAATCTAAATTTGCGCCACATAAATCATTTATATGAAGAAATTATTGTTCGCTTTTTTCTTTCCCGCAGCAGCATATGTGCATGGGCAACCATCCATTGACACTTCCTGGAAAAAAGAATACCGGGAAACCGCTACTAAAATTAATAACCTGGTGCATACAAAGCTGGAAATAAAACCAGATTTCAACAAATCATACATGTATGGAAAAGCATGGATAACCCTAAAGCCGCATTTTTATCCAACGGATTCCCTGAGCCTTGACGCTAAAGGAATGGAGATTAAAAAAGTGGCCCTGATAAAAGGCGCACAACAAGTTCCGCTAAAATATGAGTATGATGAATTGAACCTGAAAATAAAATTAGACAGACTCTACAAGAATAATGAAGCATACACCATCTACATAGACTACACTGCTAAACCGGATGAATTTGATGAAAAATATGGCCAGGGGGCAATGCTCGGAATAAAGGGAATGTATTTTATCAACCCAAAAGGAGAAGATAAAAATAAACCTACTCAAATCTGGACACAGGGAGAAACTGAATCTAATTCCGCCTGGTTCCCCACTATTGATAAAACCAATCAAAAAAGTACAGAAGAATTAACAATTACAGTGGATAATAAATATGTAACACTTTCAAATGGCAAACTTGTATCACAAAAGAAAAATACAGACGGCACAAGAACAGATTACTGGAAAATGGAATTGCCACATGCTCCTTACTTGTTTTTTGTTGGGGTAGGTAATTATGCGGTTATAAAAGATAAATACAAAGACAAAGAAGTAAACTATTATGTAGAGCCTGAGTATGCGTCTGTCGCTAAAAAAATTTTTGGTAATACTCCTGAGATGATTGCTTTTTTCTCAAAAGCTACGGGGGTAGAATATCCCTGGATAAAATATTCACAAATGACCGGCAGAGATTTTGTGGCTGGTGCGATGGAAAATACTACCGCCACCCTGCACCAGGAAAGTGCACAGCAGGATGCCAGACAACTGGCAGATGGCAATAATTGGGAAAACACAATCGCACATGAACTGTTTCACCAATGGTTTGGAGATTATGTAACTACTGAAAGCTGGAGCAACCTGACAGTAAATGAATCGTTTGCCAATTACAGTGAGACATTATGGAATGAATATAAATATGGTAAAGATGCGGGTGATGAACATAACTATGATGATATGGAGGGATACCTGCAAAGCGGCAGCGAAAAGAAAGATCTGGTTCGTTTTTATTATCATGATAAAGAAGACATGTTTGATCCGGTGAGCTATAATAAAGGCGGCCGCATTTTACACATGCTGAGAACCTGGATTGGTGACAGTGCCTTTTTTAAATCACTCAATAATTACTTAACCACCAATAAATTCAAGTCTGCTGAAGCACAACAGTTACGTCTCTCTTTTGAAGAAGTAACCGGCCGGGACCTTAACCCGTATTTTAACCAATGGTATTTTGGCAGCGGCCACCCCAGTGTAGATATAGATTATGTGTATGATGACGCAGCAAATAACGTGAAGGTGATTGTAAAGCAGACACAGAAGAGTGGTAAAATTTTCAAATTGCCGCTGACTATTGATATTTATAATGGAAGCACTAAAATATCTCATAATGTGTGGGCAGATAATGCGGTTGACACTTTCACCTTCAACTATACAAAAAAACCTGACTTGGTGAATGTAGATGCTGATAAAACGATGCTGTGGGTAAAAAAAGATAATAAGACACTTGACAATTTTATTCACCAATATAAATATGCAGGCAATTATACAGACAGAAGAGAAGCTATTGACTTTGCTTCTAAAAAATTGGATGACCCCAAAGCAGTTGAGCTTATAAGAACCGCCTTGACTGACAAATACCAGGGGCTTCGCAATTTTGCCATCAGCAAAGCAGACCTTAGAAAAGAAACAGTAAAAACCAGTTTTGAACCTGTATTGCTGAATCTCGCTAAAACAGATAAGTATGCTACAGTAAGGTCAAACGCAATTCAAAAGCTAGGTGAATACAAAAAAGCTGAATATATTCCTTTGTTCAAATCAGCCACAAACGATTCATCCTACACCGTTTCCGGGAATGCATTAACGGCATTAAGTAAAGTGGACCCCGCCCTGGCAACAGTCATCTCAAAACAGTTGGGTGATAAGCCGGCCAAAGGAGTTTTGAAAGAAGCGATCATGAATGAGATTGTAAAATCAGGTGATGAAAGTATGGCCGATAAAATTATCGGGGATTTTGCAAAAATGCCATTGAGCCAGGAAAAATTTCAATTCCTGAATGTTCTGAGTACTTATTTATCAGCAATTAAAAATCCGGAAAAGGTAAAATGGGGTATAGATGAGATAGTAAAGTTCAGGGAGAAAGTACCAGAAAATTTCAGAAATCAAACCAATCCATTTATTAATGGAATAATATTAAAAGGAATTTTAACCAAAAAAGATAAAGAAGCTAAAGAGAATCGAAGCAATACGGCTTTGCAGGAGTTGGTAAATTATATTAAATCAAATTTGTCCGAAGAAGATAAAAAGGGGTTCTAAGGAGAAACAAGTAAATAACATATCAAGCATATAAAACAAAAAACCCTTCTGCATTAGGAGGGTTTTTTATATACTTTATAACATTACATGCTTAATTTTCTACCAGCTGCCACTAGCGCCGCCGCCGCCAAAACCTCCACCGCCAAATCCCCCAAAACCTCCACCGC
>JBKJLR010000067.1:0-6558 GCA_046596865.1 Chitinophagaceae bacterium | reverse complement strand
TTTCAAATTTGCGACAGGCTTCTCCCATTCCTTTTATTGCCTGCACAAATTGATAATATACTTCCGGGTCATAGGGATTACCAAAATTCAAACAGTTGGTAACGCCGAGTGGCTGACCCCCACTGCATACAATATTTCTTGCGGCTTCACTCACCGCAATCATGGTTCCAACATACGGGTCTGCAAAAACATAATTACTGTTGCAATCGGTAGTTATAGCCAATGCTTTGGTTGTTCCTTTTACAATCACTAATGCTGCATCAGTTGGAGCATTGGTAGAAGTATTATTCGTACCTACCATGCTATCGTATTGATTGAATATCCATCTCTTTGATGCTATGGAAGGCAGTTGAACTAACCTTTCAGCCACAGCTCTCAAGTCACCGGGAACCGAAACTGAATCAGGATTGAATTTTTTTATTTCGGCAAAATATGTGGGCTCATTGTATTCTCTTTCATATTGCGGAGCACCGCCACCCAATACCAATTCATAGGCAGGTAATGATGCTTCCAGTTCTCCGTGCATGTAAAAATTCAAAATACCATCATCGGTTACTTCACCAATTACCGAGCAGGGCAAATCCCATTTGGTGAAGATTTTTGTTACTTCATCTTCTCTTCCTTTTATTGCAACGAGCAACATTCTTTCCTGGCTTTCACTCAGCAATAGTTCCCATGTTTTCATATTATTTTGACGGGCCGGTACTTTATCCAGATCGATCCGCATACCCACTTCACCTTTAGCACTCATCTCCGCTGTAGAACAAATAATACCAGCTGCACCCATATCCTGCATACCTATTATTGCACCTGTTTGTATTACTTCAAGACAGGCTTCCAATAATTTTTTTTCCTGGAACGGGTCACCCACCTGCACAGCTGGCAACTCTTGTGTACTTTCATCGGTAATATTGGCTGATGCAAAGGATGCGCCACCAATTCCATCTTTGCCGGTTGCACTTCCTACAAACATCACCGGGTTTCCTTTCCCGAGTGCGGTGGCAGAAACAGTTTCTCCGGCTTTTACAATGCCAACACTCATGGCGTTGACCAGGGGATTAGTATGATAACATTTTTCAAAATAAATTTCACCACCAACTGTGGGCACACCAAAGCAATTTCCATAGTGCCCGATACCATGTACCACACCGGAAAGCAAATGTTGTGTTTTATCTTCTTCTAAATTTCCAAAGCGAAGTGAATTGAGTGCCGCAATCGGTCTTGCACCCATGGTAAAAATATCACGATGTATTCCACCTACCCCCGTTGCTGCTCCCTGAAAGGGTTCGATGGCTGATGGATGATTATGTGATTCGATTTTAAAAACAACTCCCAAACCATCACCAATATCCATTAAACCTGCATTTTCTTCACCGGCTTTTACCAGCATTCTTCCACCTTCTCTTGGTAACGTCTTGAGCCACCTGATAGAATTTTTATAACTGCAATGCTCACTCCACATTCCGGAGAAGGCACACAACTCGTTGAAGTTGGGTGTTCTTTTCAGTTTTTGTTTGATTAATTCAAATTCTTCTTCTGTTAATCGTAGTTGCTTAGCGGTGGTTACGGTTACTTCCATTGAGCAAATTATTGAGTTGCAAATTTACATCCGCAAGCTTACTGCTACGCAGAACTTGTCAACTTTGTGCTGACAATCATGGCAATAATAGCTATTTTGCGGGATAAAATTTAGCTGCTTGGAGTACTTGCTTTTTGTTGCCTGGCTTATTTTGTTTGCCTGGTTGGCTACCAGGGTAAAATTCTTTTCCCGTGCCGGTTTAAGCCAGCCACAACTTATAATTATACTTTTACTGAAGGTAATGGCGGGCATTTTTTATGGATGGATAGGTATTTACTACGGAGGCCTGGCACAAATGCAGGATACCTGGGGTTATCATACCAATAGTATCCAGGAATATCATTTACTCTTTAATGACCCCCAGGAATATTTTACGAACTTATTGCGTGACCCTTATGAAAGCGGTGTTTCAAAATTTTTTGAAACCACTGATTCTTTCTGGAATGATCTTAAAGGAAACCTCTTTATAAAAATTCTTTCTGTTTTCAACATTTTCAGTTTCGGCCACTACTATGTAAATGTGATTTTTTATTCTTTCATTACACTCTTTGGCGCTATCGCTATCTACCGGGTAATGGCCGATGTTTTTCCGGGCAAAAAAATGGTGATCCTTCTGGCTACTTTTCTTGTTCCTTCTTTTTTGTACTGGACTAGTGGCATACATAAAGAAGGCCTCATCTTCACGGGTATTAGTTTAATTATTTATTGCGTTTACTTTGGTACCAAAGAAAAAAGGTTTGGTTTTAAACGGATATTTTGTCTCGTCGCCGGTCTGTTGCTGGTATTGACCCTTCGAAATTTTCTTATCATTATCCTTGTTCCCGCAATCATTGCCTGGTTATTAGCCAATCGAAGGCCTAAGTATGGTTTAGCCATATTCAGCTCATTATATATACTATTCGGTATTTTATTTTTTACCGCCAGGTACATTAATCCCAGGCTGGATTTTCCACAAGCGGTGGTAAATAAACAACAGGAATTCAAAAAATTACAAAGTGGCGGCTCCACCATCCCGATGAAAGACCTGGAGCCAACCACAATTAGTTTTTTGAAAAATACACCTCAGGCAATTAATTTATCAACCATCCGGCCGTATCCAAAGGATGTACGGCATATACTTTCATTAGCAGCTGCTATAGAAATTAATGCGTTGCTAATCATGTTTTTGTTGTTTTTAGTCTGGCGAAACAAAGGGAAAAATAGCCCCTCAAAAAATCTCGTATACTTCTGTGTGTTCTTTTCAATGACCCTTTTACTTGCCATTGGATTCAGTGTAAATAATCTGGGGGCTATTGTACGATACCGTAGTGTAATAATGCCTCTCCTGGTTATCCCCATGGCTGCACAGATAGATTGGAAAAGGGTTGCTGACATTTTTTCGAATAACATTAATAATAAAAATAATGTGATAATTTCACCAGATTTGCCTATAAAATCTACCGACAACTCATAGATTTTATAATTTTTTCCTTTATTTTATTCGAAAAATCAATGATATTAATAAAAAAATTGGCATAATTGTCGAAATGTGTTTGTTTTGCTAAAAAATAAAACACATGTCACTTCGTTTTACTGCAATCAACAATCTTCTTACAAATGCCGATGTAAAGGTGGATGCTTCAGCAAAAATCACCAGCATCTTTGGCAGCAATGTCTTTACCCTAAAAATTGCCCGGGAATTTCTCAGTGATGAGGCTTTTAAAAGCCTTCAATCCTCAATTAAAGCTGGCCAAAAAATTGACAGGGCGGTAGCTAACCAAATTGCTACAGGCATTAGGGCTTGGTCAGAAGCCAAAGGTGTTACCCACTTTACACACTGGTTTCAGCCTCTTACTGGTACCACCGCTGAGAAGCATGACTCCTTTTTTACTTTAAAGGGAGACGGTACACCAATTGAACAATTTGAAGGTGATGCACTGGTACAACAAGAACCAGATGCATCTTCATTCCCCAGCGGGGGATTAAGGGCCACTTTTGAAGCGAGAGGTTATACGGCATGGGACCCATCCTCCCCCCCTTTCATTATGGAAATTGGCCAGGGCAAAACGTTATGCATACCAACCATTTTTGTTTCTTACACTGGCGAATCATTAGACTATAAAGCTCCATTGCTGAAAGCACTGGATGCGTTAAATAAAGCCGCAGTTGATGTTTGTAATTATTTTGATAAAAACATAACCCGGGTAACCCCAACGCTGGGTTGGGAACAGGAATATTTCGTAATAGATGAAGCATTATTCAATGCCAGGCCTGACCTGGTAATGACAGGAAGAACCGTATATGGTCATACCTCTGCAAAAAATCAACAATTAGAAGACCACTACTTCGGTTCCATTCCTGAAAGAGTGTATGCTTATATGAGAGATTTTGAAACTGAGTCATACAAACTTGGCATACCTCTCCGTACAAGACATAACGAAGTGGCGCCTGCTCAGTTTGAATGTGCTCCCATCTTTGAGGAAGTGAGTGTAGCTGTAGATCACAATTCATTGCTGATGGATGTAATGGAAAGAGTGGCCCGCCGGCATAATTTAAGGGTATTATTACACGAAAAACCATGTGCCGGTATTACCGGAAGTGGTAAGCACAATAACTGGAGCATGGCCACTGATACCGGGGTGAATCTTTTAGCTCCCGGTAAAACACCAAAGACCAACCTGATGTTCCTTACTTTCTTTGTGAACATTATTAAAGCGGTACATGATTATGCCGATGTGCTGAGAGCATCCATTGCTTCTGCACCGAATGACCACCGGCTTGGCGCCAACGAAGCACCGCCTGCAATTATTTCGGTTTTTATTGGACAGTACCTTTCGAAAGTTTTAAATGATGTAAAAGAAAGAGTGTCTGATAAAATGGATGAGACAGATGAAAGCATGCTAAAGATTGATATTCATAAAAGCATCCCTGAATTACTGATGGATAATACAGATCGTAACCGTACTTCACCTTTTGCCTTCACCGGAAATAAATTTGAATTCCGTGCAGTAGGTTCTTCTGCCAATTGTGCCAACCCGATGACAGTGCTGAATACCATTATGGCTGATACACTGAAACAATTCAAGAAAGAAGTGGACGAATTGATTGGTAAAGGAGAGAAAAAGGAAATCGCCATTATGCAGATCATCCGGCAATACATTGTGGCCAGTGAGAAAGTATTGTTTGAAGGAGATGGTTACAGTGAAGCCTGGGAAAAAGAAGCTGAGAAAAGAGGTTTACCAAATGTAAAAACAACTCCGCTTGCCCTTGATGCTATGGTAACTGAAAAGGCAAAAAAATTATTTGAAACTAATAAGATCTATACACACAGTGAACTGGAAGCAAGACATGAAATAGAACTGGAAAAATACATTAAGAAAGTTCAGATCGAAAGCCGCATAATGGGGGAACTGGCTACAAGCCATGTTTTACCGGCTGCTATCCGTTACCAGAATTTATTGGCCAATAATATCAAAGGTTTGAAAGAAGCAGGATTGAAAGAAGCTGGCTATAGCAACCAAAAACAGATATTGGAAAAAATATCAGAGCACATCAACAAAACAAGCGACCTCGTAGAAAAAATGATTGATGCAAGAAAGGTTTGCAATAATATGGTGAACACAAGAACAAAAGCTATCGCTTACCAAAGCCAGGTAAAAGATGTTTTCTTTGATGAGATCCGTTACCATGTTGACAAGCTTGAGCTATTGGTTGATGACAGAGAATGGTATTTGCCTAAATACAGGGAGATGCTTTTCCTGAGATAACATTTTATGTGTAATGACGTTGTAAACCGTTCCTCCTGAGGAGCGGTTTTTTTTAGGCTATTATTTTCTGGATAAAAAATCAATATCTGCCCGTCTAGAACTTGCCCCTGCACAAACCAGCAATGACTCATTAAATTTTATCCTATTTTTAAAGGACAGTTTTAAAATAAAAGATATGATACTAAAGTCAGTAGCAAGTATATTACTCTTTAGCATCGCCGTAGTACTCTGTTCCTGCACGGCAACAAAACCTGTGGCTACAGAAACTATCACAACCACGATACCAAAACCCATGAGAGAGTTCAGGGCAGCATGGGTAGCAACCGTTGCTAACATTAACTGGCCAAGCAAACCTGGATTGCCTGTAGAAACGCAAAAAGAAGAAGCATTGAAGCTGCTGAATTTTTTATCAACTAATAATTTTAATGCTGTGATACTACAGGTGCGGCCCCAATGCGATGCCTTGTATAAAAGTGATTTGGAACCCTGGTCATATTTTCTCACAGGTGAGCAGGGAAAAGCCCCTGAACCATATTACGATCCGTTACAATTCTGGATTGACCAGGCACATGACCGGGGAATTGAGTTGCATGTATGGCTGAACCCCTACCGGGCACATCACAAAGATGGCAAAGAAATAACGCAACATTCAATTATAAAAAAAAGACCTGAACTGGCCGTATTTCTCAAAGAAGGTTATTGGTGGCTGGATCCTGCACAACAGGGTACACAGGACCATTCCACTGCTGTAGTAATGGATTTGGTAAAACGATATGATATTGATGGTGTTCACTTTGATGATTACTTCTACCCCTACCCATCTTATAATGGCAATGCAGATTTTCCTGACACTGTCAGCTGGAAAGCTTACCAGCTAAGTGGTGGTAAACTATCAAGAGGGGATTGGCGTCGTAATGCCGTAAATGTTTTTATAGAACGTTTGTATAAAAAAATAAAAGCGGAAAAACCGTATGTAAAATTTGGATTAAGTCCGTTTGGCATCTGGCGTCCTGGTTACCCGGAATCAATAACAGGTTTTGATCAGTATGAGCAGTTGTATGCTGACGCAAAACTTTGGCTGAACAAAGGATGGATTGATTATTTTACTCCCCAACTTTACTGGCCGATAAACAGGGTTGGCCAAAGCTTTCCTGTATTGCTTGGTTGGTGGGCCGGAGAAAATACACTGAAACGACACCTGTGGCCGGGCATTAGTGTGGGGGGTGATACCAG
>JBKJLR010000169.1:0-2656 GCA_046596865.1 Chitinophagaceae bacterium | reverse complement strand
ATGTACTCCCATTGTTCTTAATCCACCACCGGTATAAGCGATATAAGCATAATTATACAAACGGGAAAGCATGCCGATATTGTCGATGATAAGGCAGCTTTCGGATTTTGGATCCCGGATCAGGAGTTGAGAAAAGCGGACTGAATTTGGAAATAATAATTCAATATCGTTAAGACGTTTTTCATTTATCTCATGAGGTGCTATGATCAGTTTGAGCGTTGAATGATTTACTTCGGAAAAGGCTTTTTGCAAAACTTCTTCATCTTCCGGCCAGGTGCTGCCAGCAATAATGGCTTTTGTGTTTCCGATAAATTTTTCAATTCCAGGAAGCCCTTCAACTGTTGAAGCAATTTCAATTACCCGATCAAACCTTGTATCGCCGGAAACGGAGCAAATCTCGGATAAACCAATATCATCAATTAATCTTTTTGATGCCTGGTTTTGTACAAATAAATGGTCAAACCGGGAAAGCATCTTTCGTTGCAGCTTACCATACCATTTAAAGAAAGACATATCTTTTCTGAACAAAGCAGAAACGAGCAGCAGCGGAATGTTCCTGTATTTTATTTTCTTCAGGTAGTAATACCAGAATTCATACTTGACAAAGATGACCAAAGAGGGATGCACTATTTCCAGGAATCGTTTTGCATTTCCGGGACTATCCATAGGTAAGTAAAAAACCCAGTCGGCACCTTTGTAATTTTTTTGTACTTCATAACCCGAAGGAGAGAAGAACGTCAGTAATATCTTATGCCCTGTACCCAGCTTCTTTAATTTTTCAATAATGGGTCTGCCTTGCTCAAATTCACCTAATGAGGCACAATGCATCCAGATTATTTGTTCGCCTGGAGGAATGATTTCTTCCAGTTTTTTAAAAATCCCTTTTCTTCCCTTCACCCATTTTTTTGCTTTAGGATTGAACAAAGCGGCCACATGTGTTCCAGCTCTGAAAAGCCACAGGAAAATATTGTAGAGAAATACTGACAAAGTGTTGGTTATATCCCGATAGTTATCGGGAAAGGCAAATGTAAAAGCAATCGGGTAAACTACCCTTATTTTACTATTTTTGCCGCCCCGAAGGTTCCAATGGTAATAAACTTTAAATACCGTCAGGTACGGGCGGAATACTTTTAGCTAAACAGTTGTGAATGCGACCGATCCAGATGGTGGACACCAGGACACAGTATTATAAGATTAAACCCGAAGTGGATAAAGCCGTTATGGAGGTAATGGAAAGCTCGGCCTTTATCAATGGCAGGATTGTTCAGGATTTTTCGGCTAATCTCTCTTCTTATCTCGGGGTTAAGCATTGTATTCCGTGTGCCAACGGAACGGACGCATTACAGATTGCCATGATGGCATTGGGTCTTCAACCGGGCGATGAAGTCATTACACCTTCCTTTACTTACATAGCAACAACTGAAGTAATTGCATTGCTGAAATTAACACCCGTATTTGTAGAAGTAGATTCCAAGACTTTCTGCATCGATACTTCCTCTATTGAAAATGCTATTACTTCAAAAACCAAAGCAATTGTACCCGTACATCTTTATGGCCATGCAGCACCGATGGAGCAAATAATGATGATTGCAAAAAAACATAACCTGTATGTTATAGAGGATAATGCGCAGGCTATTGGTTGCGACTATACTTTTTCAGATGGCTCTAAAAAGAAAACCGGGGCAATCGGACATATCGGCACTACTTCTTTTTACCCTTCAAAAAATTTGGGAGCTTTTGGTGATGGGGGTGCCATTTTTACTAATGAGGATGAACTGGCGATTAAAATGAAAATGATTGCCAATCATGGTCAAAGTAAGCAGTATTATCATGATGTGGTGGGATGTAACAGCCGGTTAGATTCTATCCAGGCTGCGATTCTTGATATTAAATTGACACACCTGAATGAATATTTAGCGGTAAGAAGAATTGCTGCTGATTTTTATGACAATGCTTTTGCTAATCATCCTAAAATAAGAACTCCATTCCGGGCTGCTTATTCCAATCATGCCTTTCATCAATACACATTAATACTGGAAGGAGTTGATCGTAATGGACTTAAACAGTTTTTAGCAGATAACAATATTCCAGCTATGATTTATTACCCTGTGGCAGGTCATAAACAAAAAATGTTTGAACAGTATAATACAGCGACGCAGGTGATGCCGGTGACGGATTGGTTGACAGAGAGAGTGATTTCCTTACCTATTCACACAGAGATGGATGAGGAACAACTGCGTTTTATAACTACCAAAGTGTTAGCGTATATCAAAAAGTGATCAGGAAATTATAATTCATCTATTTAACTCTTAATAATATAAATGTACCAGGAATTAGTTGAAAAAAAAGCCAAACTGGCCTTAATTGGGTTAGGGTATGTCGGACTGCCCATCGCACTGGAGTTTGCAAAAAAGATATCTGTAATAGGGTTCGATATCAATCCTAAACGTATTGATATGATGCGGCAGGGAATTGATCCGAGCAATGAACTGGATGCAGCAGCTTTTGAAGGTTGTGATATCGTGTTTACTGATTCATTGGAGGTGTTGCGGGGTGCCAATTTTTTTATTGTGGCTGTCCCCACTCCTGTTGATGATCATAATGTACCAGACCTTGTTCCTGTGCAAAAAGCATCAGAGACAATTGGAAAGGTTAT
>JBKJLR010000167.1:0-3923 GCA_046596865.1 Chitinophagaceae bacterium | reverse complement strand
CGGTTATATTATTTTTCAATAAAAAAAATCCCGCCTGCTGTTTTATTTCCAGAGGATAGGGAATAAGGCTCAGCGGTTTTTGCTGGGCTGTTGTAATTACCGGAAAAAGGAGAATTGAAAATAAACCAATAACTAACCGCATAGAAGTGATTTTTTATCTGAGGATTGGTAAATAAATAGTTGAAGGATTTGCACTGTCATGATAAATACGGATCGTGGCTTTCTGAAAATCAGTTTCAGTCGCCTCATAGATATTCATAAACTTCTGTGGGTTTCTGTCTGCTAAAGGAAACCAACTGCTTTGTACCTGTATCATCAACCGGTGACCTTTCTTAAATGTGTGGGCAATATCAGGCAATTCAAATTTCACGGTTTCAATCTTACCGGGTTTAAAAGCTATTGGTGTTTCAAAACTGTTCCTGAATTTACCTCTCATAATTTCTCCCCGAACCAGCATCTGGTATCCTTCCATCGGATAGCTACCCCCGGCTGTACGGCCAGTTTGTTGTGGATCGCCATCATATTTAAAATCATCAGGGAATACATCAATCACTTTTACAACAAAATCTGCATCGGTTCCTGTAATGCTAACCTTCAGATTGGCTATAACGGGTCCTGCCAATGTAAGGTCTTCCTCTAATGGAAACGTTTTAAAAGTCAGCACATCAGGCCTTCTTGATGCAAACCGTTGGTCGTCGGTCATATATTCTCTTGTTCTTCTGAAGTGCACATCTTCAGTATAAGGAACTGGGTGAGACGGGTCGCTTATATATTCAGAAAAGCCTCCGCTGGTTGGCTGCAATACCCAAGCTAAGGCGCCGTTTGCTGCAAAGTAAATGTCCCTTGGTTGCGATTCTTTTGGCGGCCACTGATCCAACTTTCTCCATTTATTTTCACCTGTAAAGAAAATCGTAGCTTCTGACAATTGAGCGTCGTCACCCTTTCCTTTTAGATAATGATTAAAGAAGGGCAGTTCAACATTATTCTGATACCATTGTGAGGTATTGGTGCCAAATTTTACGTTACCTAATTGTGTGCCATCTGGACCGGCCCACTGACCATGCGACCAGGGCCCCATCACTATTTTATTATTGGTCGAAGGATTCTGTTTTTCGATGGCCTTATATAAATTCCATGCGCCATAACAATCTTCTGCATCAAACAAACCACCCACCACCAGCATCGCTGGCTTGATATTATACATTGCCCTCCGGGCATCTCTTGCTTTCCACCAATCATCATAATCAGGATGAGCATACATATCTTTCCAGAATTGCACACTGTCTTTCATGTACTGCATTAGTTTTGGAAGAGTATTTTCCAAATAGAATTTATAATTATCCCTATTGGGAAAATCAAATCCCTGGCTGCCAAGGGTAGTAGGTGCAGGTCTTGGTTTACCAAAGGAGGAATAAAAACTAAAGCCATCCATCGGAAAAAAAGCACCGTTATGATGAAAGTCATCACCCATAAACCAATCAGTAACCGGAGCCTGCGGACTAACGGCTTTTAAAGCAGGATGATTGCTGGCAGCAGCCATTGTTGCATAAAAACCGGGGTAGGATATGCCAAATATTCCAACATTACCATTGTTGTTGGGTAAATTTTTTACTACCCAGTCAATTGCATCATACGTATCACTGGCTTCATCCGTTGCATTACCGGTTTTATTTTTATTGAATGGACGAACATCTGCAAACTCTCCCTCACTCATCCATTTACCCCTTACATCCTGCACTATAATAATATAATTTTCTCTTGCATAATATCTCCAATGGCCACTCCATAATCTTGTAGAAAAATCTTTTCCATAAGGAGAAGAGGAGTAAGGTGTCCGCATCATCAGAACAGGATGCTTCTCACTTTTATCATTTGGTATATAGATAGAAGTAAAAAGTTTAATACCATCCCGCATGGGAATGTATTGTTCCAGTTTTGTGTAGTTGTCCCGTATCCAGGCAGAGTCCTGCTCATTTTGGGCAAATACAACTGATACACACAAGATAAGAAGGACAGAGCTGATTATTTTTCTCATGTAAGTTATTTTGAAGGGTTAAATTTACTGATTCTCTGTTCACCTTCATGCTTTATTTATGCAAACGAATGCAGACATTATAACTAAGTTTTATTCCGCCTTTCAACAACTTGATTATAAAACGATGAACAGTTGTTACAGCAATGATATAGTCTTTAATGACCCGGCATTTGGTATTCTACGCGGCGATGAAGCAAAAGCAATGTGGGAAATGCTGTGCAGGAATGCTAAAGATTTTTCATTAACCTATTCTAACATTCAATTGCTGGATGAAGAATATGCTACCTGCAACTGGGTGGCCACCTATACCTTTTCCAAAACAGGAAGGAAAGTGGTTAATTATATTAAAGCCCATATGATGCTGAAAGACGGGAAAATAATTGAACACAGCGATGCATTTAAGTTAAGCAAATGGGCGGCACAGGCTCTTGGAATTAAAGGAGCTTTATTGGGCTGGACGGGATTTATGAAAAGAAAGATCCAGCTAAATGCAAGGAAGAATCTTATTGCGTTTATAGAAAAGAAGGGCGGTTAGTATATAAAGTAAATAAGGTATATAGATTTTCCCGCTTACTTTATATACTTTATTTACCCGCTACTTGCACACTAATCCTCCAACACCCCAAATTTTCCCGCACTTACATCATTAATAGCCTGTTCGAGTTCTTCCCATGTATTCATTAAGAAAGGACCGTATTGTGCAATTGGTTCATGGATGGGTTCGCCGGATAAAACAAGCAGGATGGAATCTTCACTTGTCAGTATAGAAATCAGTTCTCCTTCATTTTTGAATAATACAAAATGGTCGGTTAATACTTTTTCCCCGTTAACTATTGCACTTCCTTCTACAACTAATATTCCGGTGTTGTATGTCGGAGGAAAATTCAATTCAATATTGGCGTCTTTTTTTAATCTTGCGTTATACACATGTAGCGGTGTAAAAGTGGAAGCAGGGCCCTTTATATTTTTATATTCCCCGGCAATTACTTCAATTACCCCTTTATTATCAGCTATTATATGATTGCCCATCATACCATGAGTAATTTCCTGATATTTCGGCGAAGTCATTTTATATTTTGCAGGAAGGTTCACCCACAACTGTACCATTTGAAATAAACCACCTGCCTTGCTGAACGATTCTTCATGATATTCTTTGTGCAGTAGCCCGGAAGCTGCTGTCATCCATTGTACATCGCCTTCACCAATGATGCCACTGTTACCTGCACTGTCATGATGAGCAATACGTCCATGATAGGCAATCGTCACTGTTTCAAAACCACGATGGGGATGCACACCTACACCACGGGGTTCATTCCTCGGTGCAAATTCCACCTTTGAATTGTAATCCATCAGAAAGAAAGGACTCATTCTTTTCTTATCAATTTTATCTCCGGGAAAAAACCCATGGACCCGGAAACCATCTCCAACCATGTGCGGGGCAGGCGGCGCAATTATTACTTCAATTGATTTTTTAGTATTGCTCATAAATATTTTTCCCTTTCAGAAATGTTTAAATTCTCCCTTAAGAAGATAGTGAAATTTAATTTTTAAAACTTTCCACAGGGGTTTCGACCAATTTTTCCGATAACCATAAAAATTCTGTAATAAAATTATGCACTGCATTCTGAAAACTTTCATCCAGCAAATCACCATCGGGACTGAATTTTTTATCCACGGCCGGAACAACCAGCATATACGGTGATGCAATTCCCATCAATGCGGGTACCAGGAGTAATAATTGCTGAGAGGCCCTCATACCACCCATTGCACCGGGGGATGCTGTTACAAGCCCAAACGGTTTATGGTGTCTCTTTGGAAAATGGTCGAGCAGATTTTTCATAGCAGGGGAATAGCCACCGTTATATTCCGGGGTTACTAATATATAGGC
>JBKJLR010000041.1:0-8966 GCA_046596865.1 Chitinophagaceae bacterium | reverse complement strand
CATTATCTTTTACTATATACTTACAACTAATCTCATTTCTTCCCTTAGGAGATGATTGATAGGTATAAGGAGATGATTCCTTTAACTCACCAACCGAAGTTTCGATCATCAATTCTTTATTTTTTACCTGTAGCCTATCAACCCCATCATACTTCAATGCAATTTTAGAAACGTCCCCACCCGGTCTGACAATAATGTCATATTTGAGAAATTGGTTATCGGTATAATACCGTACATCAATATTGGGATAAACATCTTTTAATGTAAGAGCCTGGTAGATGCGGCAACTCCCTGCCCATTTGGATTGATCTGCCCCAACAAAATAATTATTATACGTCGGAATCATTTTGTCTGCAACAGTCTTTATATCGGGAGAAGCTCCTAAAAAATCAACATTATAAGCATGAGAACGAAGTAAAAATTTATCAGTAGGCTTTACAGGCATGCCATCTGCATTATGCCCATGCAGAAACCTCGAAACACCTGCATAATCCACCGGATTATGTTGCACTACAGTAAAACCTCCTGAACGAACAAAAAATGCACCATTACTAACCTGGCCTTTATATTGAACCCTGCTATCCCATTGGCCGTTATTCTCAATAAATTCAATATTATTATAGCTCTGTGCATGCGTTGCAAAAGCAGAAAAAAGAATGGCGGTAAAAATCAGGAAACGTTTCAGGGTAACATTATTTGTATTAAAGTAACCAAATTTTATGGGAAGTAGATTGAAAACTTGTGTTAAGAAATGTCCTCTCATAGTCAATTTAATTTTCTGCCTGTCTTTTAGCTTGTACAATAGGGATCTGCCCCGATTAATATTAAGAAATTTTACTCCACGCCACCGCTCCTTTCTGATGATTCAAGAAGTTTTTTAGCTGCAAATTTTCGGCCGAAACAAGGTCTGGATCATTTTCCAGCAAATTTGCTGATATATTACGGGCTACTTCCAAAAGTTGCCGGTCTTGGACAATACTTGCCAACTTAAAGTTTAATTCCCCGCTCTGCCTCGTACCCTGAATATCACCCGGACCCCGCAATTCAAGGTCTTTTTCAGCAATCACAAACCCGTTACTGGTCTCCGTCATGATTTTGATCCGTTGACGGGCATCATTACCCAATTTAGAGCCCGATAAAAGTATACAAAAACTTTTTTCAGCCCCCCGGCCAACCCTGCCCCGTAATTGATGTAATTGGGACAGACCAAATTTTTCGGTACTCTCAATAACCATAACAGAGGCGTTGGGCACATCCACTCCCACTTCTATAACGGTGGTGGACACCATTATCTGCGTATCATGATCAACAAATCTTTTCATATTAAGTTCTTTTTGTCCGGCCGGCTGCCGCCCATGCACCATGCTTATCCAGTATTTGGGTTCGGGAAAATATCCCTTTACATTTTCATAACCCTGAAGCAGATTTTCATAATCCATTTTTGCACTTTCCTCTATTAGTGGAAAAATAATATAGGCCTGGCGTCCCTTATCAATCTCAGCCCTTATAAAATCCATCACTTTGCTGCGGTATGTTTCATAACGATGAACCGTAGTAATGAGTTGCCGGCCCGGTGGCAATTCATCAATCACACTGTAATCTAAATCACCATAAGCTGTCATCGCCAGGGTACGGGGTATCGGCGTTGCTGTCATTACTAATACATGTGGGGGAATGTTTGCCTTTTTCCACAGCTTTGCCCGTTGCGCCACGCCAAAACGATGCTGTTCATCAATAATCACAATACCCAGGTTTTTGAACTGTACTATATCTTCAATGACGGCATGGGTACCCACCAGGATTTTTAAAGTGCCGTCATCCAATTCTTTTAATAATTTTTTTCTTTCGGCGGTTTTTGTTGATCCAGTCAGTAATCTTACAGGCACATTTATTTGTCCTAATAATGAGCTGAGCGTTTTAAAATGTTGCTGAGCTAATATTTCTGTTGGCGCCATGAGGCAGGCCTGGTAATTGTTATCAACAGCCAGTAGCATTACAAGTATGGCCACAATTGTTTTCCCACTGCCTACATCGCCCTGCAATAACCTGTTCATTTGTTTTCCCTTAGCCGTATCCTGTCGAATTTCTTTTATTACTCTTTTTTGAGCTCCGGTTAATTCAAAGGGAAGATGATGCTTAAAAAAATCATTGAATAAATCGCCGACCTTATCAAATATCATTCCTTTGGAAAAACGGTGACGATGACTGCGTAATAAATTCATCCGCAACTGTGCAATAAAAAGTTCTTCAAACTTTAATCTTTTCACTGCGTCGTCATACTCAGAAGTTATTTGCGGGAAATGAATTTGCCGGAAGGCCTTAAAACGGCTGATCAATTTTAATTGTTTCAAAACGGGTTCAGGTAAACTTTCAGGAACATCTTTCTCCTGCACCATGGTCATCAGGACCTGGGTCAATTTTCCAATCTGCCTGCCGCCAAGTCCTCTTGCTTTTAATTTTTCGGTGGAAGAATAAACGGGTTCAAGAAAATTCTTACCTGGTTGTTGCTCTGCTACCAGCACTTCTAATTCCGGGTGAACTATTTGTGGTTGGCCATTATAAAAAGTAACACGGCCATAAATAAGATATGATTGACCGACCTCAAGCAGTTTTTGTACCCAGCTTAGCCCCTGAAACCAAGTCAGTTCAAGGAAGCCGGTTTTGTCTTTTACCTGTGCTACTATTCGTTTTCCTGCTTTCTGACCAACTATTTCAAAATTAACCAGCACCGCAGCCACCTGGGCAAATTCTGTTTGCGGAGTTATTTCATTAATAAAGTTGATTTTTGTTCTGTCAACATGCCTGTAAGGATAGTACTCAAGCAAATCACCAAAGGTGAATATGCTCAATTCCTTTTTAAGTAAATCGGCCCGCTGTGGGCCAACGCCTTTTAAATACTCAATGGGACCAGATAATATGTTTGATGAGGAGGAAATAATTTGTTTGCCTTTCCTGCAAAAATAGGCTTCAGATTATTCTAAATTGCCGGAGCTTTTTTGTTTACGGGAACGCCGTAAATAACATAAATAAAACCACTGGGTTGCTAACTCACCCTGGCATTCCTCTGATTAATGATGTGAAGCCATCCATCACTCCACCACCTGTCTCAAAGATTTTTCCCATAATACCGTTTGTCTTCCCTTCGCAAATTTGATAAATCCTTTTACAAGGCAATAATTCATAAAGACAAAATAAAATGGAATAGTAGACACTCCGGCCCTTTTTCCAACCCGAACAAATAACCAACCTGCTATTGCCAATAAATAAAAAATTATTTGTGCATACAATGTCCAGTCATAAAAAGAAATTGTCTGTTGCTGCCCCGCAATAACAATGTTTGATAATAATAATATCACCAGCATGACAGGGCAAAATATCCAGCGCAACAGTCGCCGGGATATATATTGAAAACTAAGTACCGGGTGTTTAAAAATATTCAGGCATTCTTTCAGGTACCCGATGGATTGATAGGCACCTGCGGATATTCTTACTTTTCTTTTTTCTTCTTCTGCAAGAGAGGCAGAAGGTAATTCCGTAGCAAAAGCATCTGGTTCATATTCTATTTTGTATCCTTGCAGGCAGATTTGCATGGTGATGACAAAGTCGTCTAATATTAATTCATCATCCAGTTCTTCAAATAAGGCTGTTCTGATAGAAAATAATTCGCCGGCAGCGCCGGTTACCGTATTCAAACCGGCATCTAATCTTTTCATAAAAGATTCATACTTCCAATATAAACCCTCTGCTTCACCAACTGCGGAAACATGTTTATTTCCTGCTATTTTTTTCTCACCTGCCACGCCGCCTGTTTTCTCACTTGCATAATGCCCTGCAATATTTTTAATACAGTCTGCATTCAACATAGTATTCGCATCACTGAAGACTACTACAGGTGTTTGCACCTGCTGCATTGCTCTTTTTATAGCTGCATATTTTCCTCTTCTTTCCGGCTGGTGTAGTAATTGTATTAACGGATATTGCTGAACAAGTCCTGGCGTACCATCCACTGAACCATCTGTGATAAAAATTACTTGCAGTTTATCAACAGGATAGTCTATAGCAAAAGTGTTGAGTATCTTTTGTTCTAATATTCTTTCTTCGTTGTAAGCCGTTACAATCAGTGTAACCGGTAACACATTTTCAAACTGCTTTTTTTGCTTACTGCCAGTCACCAATCTCTTAATGCTGGTTAGCAAAAATATCAGGATACCATAGCCAATATAGCAGTAAAATAAGATAGCAAGGCTTATCCAAAAGAATATGGTTACAATAGATAGCATTTGCTTGTTGGGAAAATTACGCTTCGTTTATAGCAAATATCCCAAGATACTTCAGAAAAACTACAGGTTGTTAAGGGGAAATTCTGCTTTTTGACCAGCTAAAATACAAAGTCTTGCTAATTACATTACCAAGGTCTATTTTACAAGCAAGAACCAATATCCCTCTAGCCTCAAACTAGATTAAATCCACGAATAATGAAAAGCCACCTGTACCTTTTACAGCTTGATCTGTATTTTGGCGACTATAAGTTTGCCTTGCTATGCTTTATTACAGCTTTTGTAGTAACCCTCATTAGCATTCCTCCAATCATTCGTTTGATCAATAAATACAATTTATTTGATGTGCCGGATGCCCGCAAAGAACACACATCTCCCATCCCCACCATGGGAGGTATTGCTATAATCGCCGGGATGATGACTGCTTTATTTCTTTGGTTTCCGTTCGGTAACACGATAGCAGAAATAAGTTTTTTCTTTTCTATTGCCGTGCTATTTGGTTTAGGTATTATGGATGACCGGAAAGACCTTTCAGCAAAATATAAATTTATCGTTCAGGCGGGGCTTGCTGCATTAATTGCTTTGTCGGGTATACGCATTACTTCTTTTGAAGGTTTGTTTGGAATTTTTGAATTGCCGCTTACCGCTCAATACACTTTTACCATGCTGGCCATTGTTGGGATTACCAATGCTTTCAATTTGATTGATGGTATTGATGGCTTGGCAGGTGGGTTAGGTTTTATGACCCTGGTAATACTGGGTTTATTTCTTACCGGTAGTGGTGATGTGAACACAGCCCTGATTGCTTTTGGACTCGCCGGGGGCATTCTTGCTTTTATGTATTTCAACTTAAACCCCGCCCGGATCTTTATGGGTGACACCGGTTCGCTGGTGCTTGGTTTTGTAGTGTCTGTATTATGTATTCGCCTGATGCAGGTAAATGTTTTTTCACCTAACCCTGTATTACCCTATGGACCAGTATTTGTATTGGGCATTGTGTTCATTCCTGTTTTTGATACGATTCGTGTATTTGCTACCAGGATTTGGAATGGTAAATCTCCTTTTGTTGCAGATAAAACACATATCCATCACCTGCTGACCCAACAAGGTTTCAGTCATGGGTTTGCTACCAAGCTTATTTGTTTCCTCCATGGTTTTATTTTAATTGAAGTGTATTGGCTCAGGCAATTGCGCCAGGAGCTCATCCTTGTAATACTGATCGTCTTTATGTTGCTGGTTACAGTAATGTTGAAAAATCTTGGGCTGGCCGTAAGAAAAAGAGGAATAATGACGAGTGATGCATCAGTGAAGCCTGATTGATTTTTTATTTTCCGATAAACCTGGGCATGTCATAGGCATAGTTAATTCAGATGCAAACACCCCACAGCTTCACTTTGGAAACGGGCGGCAGGTCAATTTTTTTGATTTCCTTTTAGTTAGCTGAAGTGTTTTTATTTTTCATAGTAGTTTCCACCCAATCCATTATTTTTTTAAAAGCAACAGGCAGCGCTGCTTCTACTGCTGCACTTACACCAATTCCTATTTCTTCATGCTCCTCCGATTCGCAACCTAAAAAAATTACCTGCTTTGGTAACACTTTCAAAGCTTTTGCCATCATTAACGCTTTGAGCGGATTGATATAATGCATGTCCGCTAAAAATTCATTCTTCTCTTCTGTTGGCAATGTTGAAATATCTTTTACTTCTACTTCTTTGAAATGAATAGTTCCGGCTGCACCGCCCCATTTTACAATATCCAGCAAAATTAAAACATCGTATTTATCAAATAACTGCTGCACTAAATGAATACCTGCCGAACCAATCTCCATCACTTTTACTGAAGGTGGAAACAATGCTTCCCGTTGAAGTTGCTGCGCCAGCAATACACCAAACGCATCGTCTTGCCGTAATTCATTCCCCACACCTGCAATTAAGATTTTTGGCGGATCACTTGTCATCCTTTATTTTAAAATAGTCTGCTGTAAAATTTTTATCAAAAACTATGTTACTCTGCCTGCTTTCAGAAATGAATTTACCAGGGCTATTCAACGTATCTGCGGTATAACCTTTGCGTACACCGGGCATTAATAATCCCGCAGTTTTTTCAAATTGTCCGTACCGTGTATAATCCCAGTAATTATTTTTACCCAGTAAGGAATTTGCCAGCAATTTACCAGTGCCAGGTTCAAAATAGTAATACCATATATGATCGTGATTACTTCCGGCCCCTTTTATATAGGATGTCTTTACTACCTGTGCGGATACCCCGTCAGCTAATGTTACCTGTCCTGCATATTCAGCCTTTATCCCCGGATCTTTTAGCTTAAATGGAATACACATTACATATTGCGATCCAAAACATGAATTCCATGCACCATCAATATCTTTTTGTTCGTTCGATTTTTTTCCATTGTAATATTTATATGCTTTTTGCCCATCATGTATCAGTGTAATTGCAGTATCATGCAGCATATAAGTAACTTTTGCCCTGAACTCCGGCTTCATCATATAGTCTAAATGCTGATTAACTTCCCGGATAATGTTGCCAGAAGAGTCGTAGCTGATACTTTTTTTATCAAAAGAAAGGGTTTTCTTTTGCTGCCATACCTCATAGCCCCCGGCGAAGACAAGAGCCCTGTCAATAATAACCCGGGATGAATCATCCATTGAAACAGGAAGGCCATCAGCAATTTTTTCCTCTTTTTGTTTGCAGGAAGCAAAGGCAATCATCAACAGGATAATTGCAACAGAGGTTATTGATTTATTATACATAAACAATCATTTTTACATATTTAGACCTATTTTTATTTCCCCTTCCTCACCAATATTTACAGGATATTTTTTCAACTTGTGCATTGGATTAGTTTCCATAACACCATCAGCCAGGCGGTAGGCACAACCATGCCAGGGGCAAATGAGATAACCTTTTTCAAGTGCAGCTCCATCTAATGGTAGCGAAGTATTGCCACAGGAATTTTTTACAGCATATACATTGCCTTCCGCTTTACAAATTAAAATATTTTCACCATCCTCGGCGTATTTGTAAGCGGTATTTTCTTTCAGGCTATTTACGTTACCCACCGGAATCCACAAAGGGTAATTACCATTGCCATTATTGCCCGATAATTCTTCCCTTAATAAAATATTATTTTGAATGTCCGTATGAAAGAGATCGTATAAACTGAACAATAAGTTTACCGCTTTATCTGCTTCCATTTTTGTTTGCAGCGCCGGATAATTGATGATGATTTCTTTGAATAAACGAGTAAGGGCTTCCCGGTGCAGCATATCAAAATTCTGCAATAGTTCATGTACATCATCTTTTACTTTGGGATAAGGCAGATTGTCTATTTGTGCAAGCAGGTCTTCTGTTTGCGAAGCCAGTTTTTCGTATTCCGTATCCGGTAAAAAAATACTTTCCATAAATGTTAGTGATGATGACGGCTGTCAGCACAGTTGTGAACGCAGTCTTCCAATTTTTCACCTTCAGAGTAACAGAATTCACAGTCAGGTCCGCATTCTCCATGCCCACCTTTTTGCATGCCTTCAAATGCACTGCGAAAAATACTGCCTGCTTCTTTTTTGCCTTCAGGTGTTAACAGCACGGAGCTTTTTTCATCTACTTCATCATCTTCTGTTTTTAAAAAACCTGCTACTATATTTTTTTTCAGGTGAAGTAACAGGTTATCAGAGTCTGTATTTAACAAGACCATTAATCTGCTAAAAGGAACAGCATCTGCGAATCCTTCACCATCCATCCAATATAATACCTGAAGAATTTCTTCTCTCCAGAAAAGTGTGTCCACTGCCTTGTGATTAGTATGTTCTTTTTTTTCAGGCATCCGCTTCAATTAATGTATCGCCATACATTGATTTAAAATTAATCAATTCTGAATTATCTGAATGGGATAGATGTTGCAGCGTCAACATCAATTCAGGAATAGCTTGTTCTACTTCTTTGGTAAAATCTTCTCCTGCCTGTTCGGTACCGGGTTCAACATCTACAAAGAAAGTTTCTACAGGCCATATTTTAAAATACTCGCCAATGATAAGTAAATTTTCTACTGATATAACGCCGGTTACAGCATCACCAACGCAACGCTGTATCATTTCTTCGTCTGGAAGTTTGCCTTCCCATTTAAAAATGGTAATCTCTCCAATTTTTCTGCCGGGTCGTTCAATAGCAGACAAAAGGATAACTCTATTGTAAGCTATTGGAAATGCTTGAAATTTTTGTACAATGGCAATAGGTCCCCAGTTAAGTTCATCTATATCAACACCTGCAGTCCAATTCATTTTTTGTAACTGTGGCAGTAATGCCGAACCAATGGAATGATTACATAAATTGTGATAACCTACAGTGCCTATAAAAACTTTTTTCATGTATAATTTACTGTCAGGTTTTGCTGAATAGAATTACAGGAAGTACAAGAGTGTCCTTCCGCTACGCTCAGGATAAACTGCCACTAAAGTTAAATAGTAATATTGAAGCTGGGTTCAAAATATTTTTTCTTTTATTCCAATCCACATGCACAGGTTGTTACTTCCCGGGTTACCATATAGTCGGTGTTCTCCACTTGTATATGCGTAGTGCAGGGCATACAGGGATCAAAACTCCGGATGGCTCTTAAAATATCAATGCCTTTAAATTTTTTATCGGGGTCAATATTTTCAAGTAGCGGTATTAAAT
>JBKJLR010000303.1:0-2932 GCA_046596865.1 Chitinophagaceae bacterium | reverse complement strand
AAGCAAACCCGGCCCGAGTTCTTTATGAACAGCTATACATGCATCTAGAATTTCTGCTCCAAGCTCATTTAATTCATCTCTCGTCATTCTTTAAATCTGGGTTGTTTTAAAAATTGCGAAGCAATTCTCTGCGTCTCCCCGTCTCTGCGGTTACAGTTTCTTCAGCTTCAATATACTCCAATCACTCTCCTCAGCCACAATGGTATTCGACAGTTTCCCCAATCCATCTATCTCCATTTCTACCACATCATTAGGTTGCAGCCATTGCTCGGAATAATTTGGATCATTTAGTTTTCCTGTTCCATTTAATTCTAAAAAACATCCTGTGCCAACAGTGCCACTCCCTATCACATCCCCGGGATAAAGATCAACACCATAAGAAGCCCTCTCAATTATTTCTGCAAAGGTCCAGTCCATATCACCTACATTGCCATCGCTAACCTGCTTCCCATTTACCTGGCATTGCATCCGCAAGTTCCATGCGGTGCCGGTATGATTTTCTTTAGCCGGAATTTCAAATTGCTGCAGCTCATCTAATGTTACCAGCCAGGGGCCAATGGCAGTGGAAAAATCTTTTCCTTTTGCGGGGCCAAGATTCAACAACATTTCTTCCATCTGTAAACGTCTAGCACTTATATCATTCATGATCATCAGGCCTGCGATATATTCATTGGCTTCTGCTGCTTTAATGTTTCTGCCTTGTTTACAGATAACAATAGCTGCTTCCAGCTCAAAATCTAATTTTTCAAAATGATCGGGCATGCAGTGTATTTCACCCGGCCCTGTTATGCTATGATGATTCGTAAAATAAAAAATCGGGTACTGATCAAACTCGGGTATCATTTCTGCTTTTCTATTTTTTCTGGCTGCTGCCACATGCTGGCGAAAAGCATACCCATCCCGGCAACTGGCAGGAAAAGGAACAGGGGCTAATAATTGTACATCTTTTAATGCCACTCCTTTATTACTTGTCCTGGTGCCTTCTTTCAGCATCAGCTCACCCGCCTGTGCATAGGGAAACGACTCTTCCCAATAATTTAAAAACATAGACATACTGCTGGGAAGATCCGGGTGCAGCGTTTCCATATCGTAAATAATTTCATTGATGAGTACCCCAAGCTGCTCTCTTTCTTCTTTGATGTAGGAAACTAATTTCATGTATCTGTTTTTATGGATTTAGGCCATTTTGATTTCACCCTCAACAATCATCACTGTTGGTACCAATCACTTATGATGGTTGATCTCATAATGTGTTGCTTAAAGAGCCGCTAAGTTAGGAAGGTTGTTTGTAACTTAACAGTATGAGAAAGTGGCTGGTTTTATTATTGTTGCCGGTATTGTCGTTTGTAAAAAATGATGAACCGGAAAGCTGGATACGAATAAACCAGTTGGGTTATACTCCTGATGGGGTGAAAGTAGCTGTTTGGTGCAGTAAAGAACAACAATCAATAGTTAGCTGGCAACTTATTGATGCAAATACAAAAAAAATTGCTTCATCCGGAAAGGCAGGTAAATCATTTGGAGCCTATGGCCCATTTCAACAAACCTGTCGTCTGAATTTTTCTTCCTTCAAAAAACCAGGACGATATTATTTGCAGGCAGGCGGAGCAAAATCACCTGAATTTGAAATTGGTAATGATGTTTATAAGGGAGCGGCTGATTTTTGTCTTCGTTATATGCGGCAGCAACGAACAGGTTTCAATCCTTATTTAAAGGACAGTTGTCACACACATGATGGGTATGTTTTGTACGGAGAAAAAGCAGGGATCAAAGACAGCACTCATATTGATGTAGTAGGCGGCTGGCATGATGCATCGGATTATTTGCAATACAGTACTACGTCTGCCAATGCAACTTATCATTTGCTAATGGCTTACCGGGATTTCCCCAAAGTATTTACCGATGAAAAAAAAGCCAATGGCCTGGATGGCAAAAACGGAATGGCCGATGTGCTCGATGAAGCGAAATGGGGGTTGGATTGGTTATTGAAAATGCACCCGAGACCTGATTGGATGTTCAACCAGATTGGTGATGACCGTGACCACATGGGGATGCGGATTCCAAAAGAAGACACCAATTATTATGGTAAAGGAGTGGAGCGACCTGTTTATTTTGTAAGTGGTGAGCCACAGCAGCGGGGAAAATTTATGAATAATACAACGGGAACTTCTTCAACAGCTGGGAAGTTTAGCAGTGCATTTGGTCTCGGTTCAATATTATTTGATAAAATTGATGGTTCTTATGCAGATGTTTTGGAAGAAAAATCATTATCAGCACTTTCTTTCGGAGGTAGAAAATTTGGTGTTACACAAACAGTTTCTGTAAAATCTCCATATATCTATGCAGAAGATAATTGGGTTGATGATATGGAGCTTGCTAATTCTATTCAGCTTTCTCTACTGGAAAAAAGATATAAGAACATTGATACTGCTTTAATATTTGCTCCTCTTTATAATGCGAAGGCTTATGCTTTGAGGGAAAGTATCACACCTTGGCTTGGAACCGACACTGCCAAACACTACCAATGGTATCCATTCATAAACATCGGCCATTATGAATTAGCTAAACAATTAAAAGGAAAGAAAAGAGATATTATCATAAGCTATTATAAAGAAGGCATTCAAAAAGTCTGGAACAAAGCCAAACAAAATGCCTTCTATCGTGGCGTTCCATTTATCTGGTGCAGTAATAATCTTACTACCTCATTCGCTATTCAATGTTATTGGTATAAACAACTAACCGGCGATAAACAATTTGATGAATTAGAGCAAGCTAACTTCGATTGGTTGTTTGGTTGCAATCCATGGGGTACAAGTATGGTGTATGGTTTGCCATCCTGGGGAGATACACCGGTTGACCCGCATTCTGCATTTACTCATATTAAAAATTACCCGATTGATGGCGGACTGATAGATGGTCCTGTTTCTGGAAG
>JBKJLR010000182.1:0-3469 GCA_046596865.1 Chitinophagaceae bacterium | reverse complement strand
AGACCGTGGGGTTTATCTTACCAGCGATGGAGGCAAGACATGGAAGAATATTTTATTTATAAATGAAAAAACAGGTTGCATTGATTTGATAATGGACCCGTCTGATCCTAATACTTTATATGCCTCTATGTGGAACCGTATCCGCCGCCGCTGGAGCGACCCGGTGCCGGAAGATGGAGATCATATTTATAAAACAACTGATGGAGGCAAGACATGGAAAATTACTGACAAGGGATTGCCTGCTACAAAATTGACGGGAAGAATAGGTTTAGCTATTTCTCATTCCAATCCTAATGTGTTGTATGCATTTGTGGATGACCATAATAAAAAAAGAGATCCGAAGCCGGGTGAAACGGATAGCTATGAAAGACAGGTGCAGAAAGTGGTTATCGGCGGAGCTGTCTATCGCAGTGGTAATAAAGGCGAGTCATGGGAGAAGATGGGAGAGATACATGATTTCTTTAAACCATTTTCCGGCACTTATGGTTGGGTGTTTAGTCAGATAAGAGTGGATCCAACAGATGAAAATGAAGTGTATGTCATGGGCGTATCCATGGGTAAATCAAATGACGGTGGTAAAACATGGAAACAGTTTCGGCCGTCAGATAAAAAAAGCGAAAACATTCATGGAGATAATCATGCAATGTGGTTTGATGAAGAAAACCCGGACAGAATGATATTGGGAAACGACGGTGGTGTAAGTACAACGATGGACGGCGGTAAAGTGTGGAATAATTTTTTTGATAAAATTCCTACTACACAATTTTACACACTTGCTTATGATATGCAGCAGCCATTTAATGTATTTGGTTCCATACAGGATGAAGGTACTTTCAGCGGAAGCATCAACAATGAATTTGGAAAACCACAGGACTCAACTCTTCGCAGTTGGGACTATGCACCGGGAGGTGAAGGAACGCAGATCCAGGTGGACCCCAAAAATCCTGATATTATTTTTTCCAGTTCTTTTTATGGCAGGCTGATGAAAAGCGATATGAGCAAACCAGACAGCATGCGGAATGAACGGATAAAAATGTTTGCGGTGGGTGCAATTGATTCTTTACGGGGTGAATGGTTGGCAGGAACTCTCCTGTCAAAGTTTGATAATAAAGTTATTTATCATGGGCTGCAGCATTTGTATCAATCAAAAGATGGGGGCGATACATGGAAACCCATTAGCGAAGACCTTTCTTATAATGATAAATCAAAGATGGGAGTATACCCTTATTTTATCTATCACCAGGCCATTACTGCCATTGCAGAAGGAGAAAACCACGGAACAATATATGCAGGTACAGATGATGGCCGTGTCTGGCTGACAAGGAATGATGGCGTATACTGGAAAGAGATCACCAAAGGATTACCGGTAAATAAACATGTGATAAAAATTACTGCATCCGTCTTCAATCCTGCCCGGGTATATGCTGTGTTGAATGACCGGCGACAGGATAATCACATACCTTATATTTATGTCTCAGAAAATTACGGGGTCACCTGGAAACCTGTTGCCGCTAATCTTCCAGCATCCCCGGTGAATGTTATTATTGAAGACCCTGATAAATTGAATACACTTTATTGCGGAACTGACATGGGTGCATATATAAGTAAAAATAACGGCAAAAGCTGGACCGCCATTAATGGTAATATGCCTGCGGCTGTTTCAGTAAATGATATGTTTATTCATCCAAGAGATAAAAAAATAGTGATTGGAACGTATGGAAGAGGGGTGTATGTGCTGGATAATTTACAACTACTGAAATAATTCTTTCCCTAAAAGAGTTTGAGGAAAATGGTTCTTATATTATGGCACGGCCGATAGTATGGTAGGTGGCAGTAAAGGAGAATTAATAAAAGTCAGCCACAGATTACACAGATTGACACGGATTTTTTCCTTTTTATAATTTGTGTCGCCTTAAGTAAGCTTGTGTTTTCTGTGTTAATCTGTGTAGTCTGTCGGAGAAAAAATTATGAAACATATTTTTAATTGTATTGATGCTCACACTTGCGGCAATCCTGTTCGCCTTGTAAAAGAAGGTGGCCCTGAATTGGAAGGAAAGAACATGAGTGAAAAGCGTCAACATTTCCTGAGGGAATATGACTGGATAAGAACCGGGCTGATGTTTGAACCTAGAGGTCATGATATGATGAGTGGAAGTATTTTGTACCCGCCGCATGATCCGCAGAATGATGTTGCCGTTTTATTTATTGAAACAAGCGGATGCCTGCCCATGTGCGGACATGGCACTATTGGAACGATCACCATTGCAATAGAAGAAGGAATAATAAAACCACAAGTTGCGGGTATTGTAAAAATGGAAACACCGGCGGGGCTGATTCTCATAAATTATTTGCAGGAAGAAGAGAAGGTAAAAAGTGTAAAGCTGACCAATGTGCCATCCTTTCTTCATTCAACTGAATTAACTGCTGATTGTCCTGAGTTGGGCGAATTGATATTTGATGTTTCCTATGGGGGAAATTTTTATGCCATCGTTGATGTGCAGGAAAATTTCAAAGGACTGGAATATTACCCGGCAGATAAACTAATTGCATGGGCAAGACAATTACGAAAAAATATTAATGCTAATTATGAATTTATTCACCCGGAAGATGAAACGATAAGAGGATGCAGCCATATTTTATGGGCAGGCACCGTGCTGGACAAAACCTCTACCGCCAGGAATGCAGTGTTCTATGGTGATAAGGCAATAGACCGTTCACCCTGTGGCACCGGCACCAGTGCAAGAATGGCGCAATGGTATGCAAAAGGAAAGTTGAAAAAAGGTGAGGAGTTTATTCATGAAAGCATTATCGGCAGTAAATTCGTCGGGCGGATTGAAGAAGAACTAATATTAGCAGGAAAGCCAGCTATCCGTCCATCTGTGGAAGGCTGGGCAAAAATTTATGGACACAATACCATCTGGATAGATAAGGAAGACGATCCTTATGCTTTCGGATTCCAGGTAATTTAAACTTTAAGAAAATGAAAAGAGTATTTGTTTTTGTCAGTTTAATATGGGCAATAACAGGGTTTACCCAAGATAAGTCGCAGCAGATCGATAGCGTACTGAGAGGATTGCACAATGAACAAAAGTTTTATGGCAACGTGTTAATTGCTGAGAAAGGAAATGTTATCTACCAGAAAAGCTTTGGTAAAGCAAATATTGCTGCTAATGCTGACCTGAATTCGGAATCCATGTTTGAACTGGCTTCTGTTTCCAAACAGTTTACGGCCATGGGTATTATGCTGCTCAAGAAACAGGGCAAACTAAATTATGAGGACAGCTTGCAAAAATTTATTCCGGAACTGCCTTATTATAATATAACCATCCGGCAATTACTTAATCACACATCAGGTCTGCCGGATTATATGGATCTGTTCAATAAGAATTGGGATTCCACAAAGATTGCACTCAATAAAGATATCATCAGGCTATTTGCAAAGGATAAACCCGGGTTAAGGTTTTCTCCC
>JBKJLR010000173.1:0-2852 GCA_046596865.1 Chitinophagaceae bacterium | reverse complement strand
CGACCGTGGTAATGCACACTTTACCCGTTTTGCATTAAAAGATGGTGGAACTGGTTTGGCAGGAGTTGCTATATATGCTAATAGTGCAGTAGGTGCATATGAATTGCACCTGGCTGGTGATTACGAGGAAAACCAGTTGATGAGAGCCGAGGCGCTAATTAACACAAGTCAGATTGACGCTGGCCTTGCTCTTATTGATGCAATACGTATTCGCCAGGGTGCAGGATTAGCAGCAGTTTCAGGCACCGGTTTAACATTGGCCCAGGCAAAAGAAGAATTGCGCAGAGAACGTCGTATCGTTCTTGCTTTTCGTGGCATATCCTTTTATGATGCCCGCCGGTGGAAAGTTATTGATGCCATTTCTACAGGAGGTGGCCGTTTCGGTGCTGTAGCACTTAAGAATACTGGCGTTGTAAGTACAAATGCTACTATTGAGTATAACTATCTTGATTATTGGGATGTACCAGGAAACGAGTTGACGTACAACCCACCAGACGCAGGTAGTACAGCTGTTGTAAACCCAAAACAATAAAGCTCTATTGAATAAAAAAAAATCCGCTGAATATTCAGCGGATTTTTTTTTATTGTCAAATCAAAGTTTTATTTCTTCATCATGCTGGTCAAAAAACTTATACTCGGTAAGGTGGTAATTGCTGTCTTTCTCCAACCGGGTTTTTTGACCAAATTTCTTTTTCCATTTTGCCATCCTCGTATTCCAAAACCAGCCCTCGGTCAGGTAGGCATAAAGAATAGGATGTACAATTAGTTTCAGGTTGCTATTTTTATGTGTAACTAAATAACTCAAATTCTTTTCAATTTCATCTTCTAATAAAAGGGTGGATGAAATTTTTCCGGTACCATTACAGCTAGGGCAGGCTTCTTGTGTAATAATATTCATCTCGGGCTTCATCCGCTGCCGGGTAATTTGCATAATACCGAATTTGGAAATGGGAAGCACGGCATGTTTGGCCCTGTCCGGTCCCATAAACTCTTCCATTCTTTCCATCAGCCGCCGTTTGTTGTCCGGAAGTTTCATGTCTATAAAATCAACAACGATGATGCCGCCCAGGTCTCTTAAACGAAGCTGACGGGCAATTTCTTCTGCAGCTTCCAGGTTTGTTTCGAGTGCATTTTGCTCCTGGTTATTGCTAACACTTTTATAGCCGCTATTTACATCAATTACATGAAGGGCTTCGGTATGTTCAATAATAAGATAGGCTCCACTATCCATATTTACCGTTTTTCCAAACGAAGATTTCACTTGTTTGGTAATACCAAATGAATCGAAAATAGTAGCGCCATTGTTATAAAAGGAAACGATGTCCGCTTTTTCAGGCGCAATTCGTTGAATATAATTTTTTGTATCTGTAAATATCTCACGGTCATTTACCACAATCTTATTGAAATCTTCATTCAGTAAGTCACGCAGCATACTGGTGGTCTTTGTTTGCTCACTTAATATTTTGGCAGGAGCTACTGCACCTTTCAAATTTTTCTGAATGCTCTCCCACATGGCAATTAAGGCAGAAAGATCTTCATGAAGCTCAGCAGTGTTTTTGCCTTCAGCAGCTGTACGGACGATAACTCCAAAATTTTTTGACTTAATAGCTTCAACAATTTTCTGCAACCTTTTTCTTTCTTCAGAAGAATGAATTTTTCTTGATACGGCAACAATATCATTGAAGGGTGTAAGTACTACAAAACGTCCGGGTAGTGATAATTCGCAACTAAGCCTGGGGCCTTTTGCCGCAATAGGCTCTTTAAGAATTTGTACCAATATGTGCGGCTTCCCGCCTAATACTTCATTAATTTTCCCTGTTTTGACGATTTCTGCTTCGATAGTAAATTTTCCGAAATTAAGTCCCGTTTCACTTTTATCCTGCATACACATGTTGGTGAACTTCAGCAGGGACTTGGCATAAGGGCTAAGGTCGGTATAGTGAAGGAATGCATCCTTCTCAAATCCAACATCTACAAAAGCAGCATTAAGTCCGGGTATCAGCTTTTTTACCTTACCCAGGTATAAATCGCCAACAGCAAAACGGGCATCGCTTTTTTCGCTATGCAGTTCTACCAGTTTCTTGTCCTCCAGCAGGGCAATTTCTACACCTTGTGGAGCAGCGTTAATAATAAGTTCTTTGTTCATTACAGCTTACAATAAATGAAACACCTTACTGTTACCCCGCCCTTCGGCATTGCTCAGGGTCACGGGGACTGGTTGCCGGAAATCCGTACCAAATGCGGGAAAGAGTGGAGCACTAAAAAGCAAACGGATGGAGTGCAAACTAGTACGGTGGTAGACAACCAGTGACTGGAGAAGGGTCTGTAGTCGAAAGTCGTGAGGCAGGAGCCGGAATCATTGCTACGATGTAACTGACTTCAGACTATTGACTCATGACTCCTGACTATTTGTTCCTCTTCTTATGACGGTTCTTTCTCAGTCTTTTTTTTCGCTTGTGCGTCGCAATTTTATGACGCTTCCTTTTTTTACCACAAGGCATACTCAAATAATTTTTTAATCTTGTTTATAAATAATACGTTTAATGTTCAGGTTAAATTTTAATGTTTTTCAGATGACAGTAGATTACATTCGAATGAAAAACTTTAAACTCTTAGACTATTAAACCTTTCAACTTACTTTTTCAACTCTTCAATTCTCTTTTCAATTGCCATTCTCAATTCGGACTCTCTGGCAAAGGGAAGACATTGCTGATACCAGCGTATGGCTTTCTTTTTATCATTCATTCTCTCATATACTTCAGCCAGCAACAACATGGCATCTATGTCATCCGGTTTTATCCTGTTAACCGTCTCTAAGCGGCTGATAGCTTTCTCATATTGGCCGGATATCA
>JBKJLR010000039.1:0-6529 GCA_046596865.1 Chitinophagaceae bacterium | reverse complement strand
CATGAAAGACCTTTACTAACTGTTTGAATTCTTTAATTCTTGTCACTCCATCATATGGATTGGTGGAATAAGAACCTTCCGGTACATTATAATTCAGTGGGTCGTAACCCCAGTTGTATTTATTGTCAGGATTTTTTTCGTCTACAGAATTAAAATCATACAGGGGAAGTAAATGAACATGAGTTATTCCAAGCTCCTTAATATGATCAAGGCCCGTGGAGAAGCCTCCTGAATTTTTTGTGCCCGTTTCCGTCAGTCCCAAAAACTTTCCTCTGTTTTTAATACCAGAAGTCTGCGAAATGCTGGCGTCTCTTACATGCAATTCATAAATAACAGCATCGGTCGGGTTTTTAAATCCAGGGCTTTTATCTTTTGTCCAACCTATCGGGTTGGTATCTTTTAAATCAACTACCATGGCCCTTTTGCCATTCACTCCAACTGCTTTTGCATACGGGTCCGTTACTTCATTTTGCCATTGCTTATTGATCAGTACCCGAAATGTATAAAACATTCCTTTTTTATCACCCGGCAAAATACTCATCCAGGTGCCACTACTGCTTTTTTGCATATTAAAAGTGCTGACAGGAGAATCGCCGTCGCCTTCCTTATATAATAATACTTCTGCTTTCTCAGCAGTTGGCGACCAGATTCGAAATACAGATTTCGTTGGGGAATACGTAAGCCCTAAATCCTTACCATTGTAAACCGGATACTTACTGAAATCACTTTTCTGTGCCTTTCCTGAAAATAATTGAGCAATAAAACCAAAAAGCATAACGCATTTCTTCATGAAGAGATGAGTTTTGTGATAAAGGTACTGCTATTTATAAGTAAAAAAATACCGTGAAGGTGGTATAGCATACCCCTCTTTTGTTAACGAATTCTCTACACCGTTTGGCTTATGCGAATGTTTGCTGTAAATTGTTGTTTCAATTAATCAAACGAACTATTTGCTTTATGGGAGACCTACAGGTAAAAAAACAGCCTAAGAAATACGATGCAGTGATTGTGGGTTCAGGAGCAGGCGGCGGCATGGCGGCTTATATGCTGGCCAATGCCGGGTTAAAGGTCTGTATCATAGAAGCCGGCTACATGTACGACCCTCAAAAAAATGTTACTCAATTAAAAAACCCCTGGGAATCTCCCCGCCGTGGTGCCAGTACCAAGATCCGTCCTTTTGGGGATTTTGATGCCTGCTATGGTGGCTGGTCTTTAGAAGGTGAGCCGTTTACTAAAGAAGAAGGTACGGACTGGTCATGGTGGCGGGCAAGAATGTTAGGGGGCCGCACTAATCATTGGGGAAGAATTTCACTTCGTTTTGGTCCCAAAGATTTTAAAAGAAAGAGCGTTGATGGATTGGGTGATGACTGGCCCATCGGATATGAAGATGTAAAACCTTATTACGACAAAGTAGATAAATTGATAGGCGTATTTGGTACCAATGAGGGATTGGAAAATGATCCGGATGGTTTTTTTCTGAAGCCTCCTAAACCAAGGCTGCATGAACTTTTTATTAAAAATGCTGCCACACAAGCCGGGGTAAAAGTTATCCCTTCCCGTCTTTCAATTTTGACAGAAAAATTAAATGATGACAGGGGAGCTTGCTTCTTTTGTGGTCAATGCAATAGAAATTGCAGCATAGCCAAAGCAGATTTTTCTTCTACGAATGTATTAATATACCCTGCCTTGAAAACAGGTAACGTTGATATAGTAGCCAATGCTATGGCAAGAGAAGTGCTGACGAATAGCCAGGGTTTAGCTACCGGTGTTTCCTATATCAATAAAGAGGATATGATGGAATACCAAGTGGAAGGCAAGGTGGTGATCGTAGCTGCCAGTGCCTGCGAAAGTGCAAGGCTGTTGCTCAATTCAAAATCACAACGTCATCCCAATGGTTTGGCTAATAACAGCGATGTAGTAGGCAAGTATTTACATGATTCTACGGGTGCTGCATTAGGTGGCATTCTTCCACAATTGTTTGACAGAAAAAAATATAATGAAGATGGAGTTGGTGGCATGCATATTTATTCTCCCTGGTGGCTGGACAATAAAAAATTAGATTTTCCCAGAGGATACCACATTGAATATTGGGGAGGCATGAGCCAGCCATCCTATGGTTTTAGCTGGGGCATCGAAAATCTGAATGGAAAATATGTGGTAAAGGGAAAGCAGAAAGAAGCTGGCGGTTACGGAGCATCGCTGAAAGAAGATTATCGTTACTTCTATGGTTGTGGAGTTGGAATGGCCGGTCGTGGCGAAGCTATTCCATTAGAAAGTAATTATTGTGCGATAGACCCGAACATGGTTGACAAATTCGGAATTCCGGTATTAAAATTTAATGTAAAATGGAGTGAGCATGAAATAAACCAGGCAAAGCACATGAAGGAAACGTTTAAAGAAGTGATGCACAACATGGGTGCCGTTATTACCTGGGGCGGCGATGATACTGAAAAAAATCAATGGGGATTGTCAAAGCCCGGAGAGATCATTCATGAAGGGGGAACCGTGAGAATGGGAAATGACGCAAAGAAATCAGCGCTGAATAAATGGAGCCAGGCACATGATTGTAAAAATCTTTTTTGTGTAGATGGCGGGCAGTTTGTTTCCCAGGCAGATAAAAATATTACCTGGACAATTTTAGCATTAAGCATGAGGGCTTCAGAATATATAATTGATGAAATGAAAAAACAAAATTTATAACCCACACAACGCCTTTTTGTATTCTTTGCGCAGTCATTGCGCCTTTGCGTAAAAAAATAAAAAAATGGACAGACGTAAATCTTTAAAACTAATTGTTACCGGGGCAATCGCTGCACCTATTGCGATCGCTGGTTGTAAAACCGATGATAAAAAAACAATTCCTGCTATTGAAGAACCTAAATTCAGTCTTGACCGCAACCCTGATGAGCTGAAGCATGAAAAAGAGTTGCTGGCAAAAGAAAAGTTCTTTACCGTGCATGAAATGGCAACTCTTTCGGTGCTGGCAGATATCATCATTCCGAAAGATGAAGTAAGCGGAAGTGCCAGTGATGCTAAAGTGCCGGACTTTATTGAGTTTATTGTAAAAGATATGCCCAACCACCAGGTACCTATGAAAGGCGGGCTGCGTTGGTTAGATATGCAATGCCTGAAACGATATGAAAAAACGTTTAAAGATTGCAGCCAGGGGCAGCAGATTGAATTAGTTGATATGATTGCGTACCCCAAGAAAGCAAAACCGGACATGAGCCAGGGAGTGCAATTTTTTCGCCTGATGAGAGACTTAACCGCCACAGGCTTTTACACTTCTGAAATTGGAGTAAAAGATATTGGCTATGTAGGTAATCAGCCTACGCAATGGAATGGAGTTCCTGATGAAGTATTGCAGCAATATAAAGTGAGTTATACAGAAAAGGAACTGAAAGAGTGTGTGAGCTTTAGTAGTAAATAAAAAAAGTTTCTTAATTTTCTGCCTATAACCAACCATCATTAAACCTTTTTTTATGTGTAAGAAAATAGCATTGCCCTTCATTTTTCTTTTTTTATACACAACTGTTTTAGCGCAGAATAATATTGCTTTGTTTGATCAATGTAATTACGCCGGTAAAAAGGCCTATCTCAATCCCGGCTTTTACAAAAGCTACCAGATGCTGGTAGGTAATGATAAATTATCCTCCATGCAGATACCGATGGGTATGAGTGTTACAATTTATGAACATGATGATTTTAAAGGCCGGTCTGCCACTTACACCTCAAGTAATTCCTGTCTCACGGATGGATGGAATGACAACGCATCATCTCTTGTAGTCGAGAATATATATAATCAACCTACCTTCGAACAGAATGATTATGTAATCTTTTACAACGATTGTTATTCGAAGGGTTATTCGCAAAGCTTTACTCCCGGCACTTATTACGGCAACCAGTTAGGTATTTTGAAAACTAATATATCTTCTTTCGCCATTAATGGCAATCTGCAGGTCAGGGTGTATGTCAACAGTGATAATGCCGCCGGGTACTCCTCCACTTTTGATGCAACGCAAAGCTGTCTCAGCAGTACATTTAATGACAAGATCAGGTCGGTGGTAATAGAATATAAACCTACACAACCAGCTTATCAGCCGGGCTACCAACAAGGCGGAACAGGGGCCTACGCTACCATCTACACCGATTGTAATTATGGAGGCAACAGTTTGCGGCTCTCCCCCGGTTATTACCAGGGAGATAAATTGGGCTTATTGAAATTTGATATCTCCTCAATAGAAATTCCTTCTAATTTAAAAGCAAAAGTTTTTATTAATAATGAATACCTGTCGGGTACCTCGTATAGCATTTCAGAAAATACCAGTTGCCTTTCCATTACATTAAATAACAGGATCGGTTCTTTGGTCATTGAAGAAAACAACGTAAATAATAACCCGCAGTATCCACAGTACCAGCAGTCAACGGCTGAAAAAGTAATACTATATTCGGATGCCAATTTCAAAGGTCTCTCTGCATCGGTATTACCCGGAACATACAGCACCATGAAACAGGCAGGGTTTATTGATAACAACCTTAGTTCCTTATTCCTTCCTCCCGGTTATAGGGTGGTATTGTATGATCGGGAAAATTTTGGCGGCAAATCCTATACGATCACTGCAACTAAAAGTGGTTTTTCTATTTCAGGATGGAATGACAAAACATCTTCGATCGCTATTTACAAAAATTAGCCGGGAATTTTAGATGCCACATTATTTATCTGATCATACGAAGTTCTGTCATTCAGACAAAATAAAATTTTAAAAAAGAAAATAATTGGCATAAGATCAGGATGCGAAAAATAAGAATATTATTTTTCTGTTTTTTCCTCAAACAACTCCTCATAAACCGGGCTCTCTGTTTTTGACAACCTATCCCACCAGGTAAAGTACAATCCAAAATTGTATTTGTATTGCTTATGATGGAGTGAGTGATGCGTAGCACCTATTACTGATTTGCCAAAGAAGTTCCGGGAAAACCATCCTGGATAAATTTCTATATCAAGATGATTGATCACACTGCTTATTGACATGATGGTGAGCATAACCACCAGCACATACAAGTTCATAGGAAGAAAAAGAAGAAGCAGCGGAAGAAAGATGGCTTGTATCAATCCTTCCAGCGGATGAAATGAAAAAGCCGTCCATGGCGAAGCGATATGACTGTCGTGATGCCACTTGTGCACCAGTCTGAAAACTTTTGGAATATGCATCCACCGGTGGAGCCAATAGTAATAGGTTTCCTGCAGTACCAATGCAATCAACAAGCTGGCGGGTAACCACCATAATGGATAGGCATGTATATCCTCATACAACCGGGTGTATCCTTTTTGCCAGAGCAATAATAAAACGGCTCCGGATACACCAAACAAAACAGCTGTTAAATTACTTCTGATAATTTCTTTTTTAAACTGCCCGGTACTGTATTCTCTCTCATTGATCTTCCTGCTCTTCCATTTATTTCGCTGCCACACATAAAATATGCAATAAAATAAACCTGACAACAGGAAATAACGACCCAGTACCACAGCATACACCACCAGGGCAGCAACAAGAAACCATACAGGATTGGAAACGTCAGGAAGTTTATCCACTAATCATTCATTAAGTTAATAAAACAGGAAGATAAAGCTAACGAAAGTTGACTGAATGGAACTCGCTGACATTCCTGCTAATCGTTTGAATGACTAACTCCGCAGCTACTGAGAAGACTTAGAAGTTGGATTTTTTCCAAACTGATGCACTTTTGTCAATATGAGTTTATCAAATGCGTTTTGAAAAGCTTTGATGAAATCTACGATGAAAAAATCCCTCCCGTTAATTAACGAAAAGGATTTGTATAAAATTGATTTTTCTTAGAAAATATTATCGCTCCTTCTCCCCAACCTCTTTATAATAACGTGGCTATACGAAGCCCCGGATTGAAGAGGTTTGGAGAGCCTGCTTATTGCTTCACAAACTTACTTACCATCGTTTCGCAATCACTGTTGCAAACTAATTTCACTAAGTAGTTGCCGCTCTTCAGGTGGCTGATGTCAACCGCAACCGTATTGCTTCCTGCTTCCACATTCACTATTTTCTGCATTACTGATTTACCAGTGGCATCCATTACTACTAATGTTACTTTATCTCTTACTGCTGCATCAAGCAGCACATTTATCTGTGAGATAGCAGGGTTAGGGAACAAGCTGCTGATAGCCAGTGATACAGGTCTGCTACCTTTTATCAGCACAATGGAACTCACTTTACTGGCACCATTGATATCTACCTGGCGCAAACGATAATAATTTTTAACACTCACCGGGCTATTATCAATATAGCTGTAGCTAAGTGCATCGCTGCTGGTACCACCGTTGGCCTGGCTGCTTACAAAGCCGAGAGCCGTGTAATTAACACCATCAGCAGAACGCTGTACTTCAAAGCCAAGATTATTTTGTTCACTGGAAGTTGTCCAGCGAAGTTTGTTAACGCTTCCTTCTTTCTGACCGGCAAAGCTCTGCAGGGAAATAGGTAAGGAAAACGGCACTACA
>JBKJLR010000291.1:0-5262 GCA_046596865.1 Chitinophagaceae bacterium | reverse complement strand
GTTACTAAAGCTGAATCAATTCTATTTGTCTTTTCCCCGACAATAAGACTTGTATTTTGTCCAGATAGCCACTTATTGATGTTGACTTCATTAATTTCTTCCGAGGAAGGGATGGCGATAACTTTTCCATTTTTTCCAACAATAACTGTATAAGGATAAGATGGCGGTTGAAATGATTTAATAAAAACCCCTTTTTCATCCACCACTAGAGGAAGGGTGAAATTAGTTTGCTTTTTTATAAATCCTTCCAATTTTGCCAGAGGTTCCTCTGATACAAGCAGTACCCTGATTTCATCTTTGTATTGCTGCTGCAATGCAGTTAATTTGGGCAAGGCTCTTACACAAGGCACACACCAAGTTCCAAAAAAATCAACTATAACCATGCGATCTTTCAGGTTTTTAAAAGTAGATGACGCGGATGAGTAGTTCAGTATTTTATTCACCGGAAAGTCCCCTATAATATCATTAACTGCATATCCTGACTGGGCCAGTATGACAGACTTTATCACCAGGAATATGGCCAGGAAAAGAAGCTTCATCAGCTATTTTCTATAAGTTGGGTAAACTTTTAATTTGTTATAAACGTAAATTTACCGGCAAAAGATTTGATTCTCTTAAAATTATACGAATGACCATTAATCCTGAAATAATAGCCCAAACAGTCATTTTTTTAAAAGAATCCGGCTTTAAAGAACCATCCATGGGCATTGTAATGGGTACGGGGCTTGGTGCAATGGCTGAAAAAATAAAAGACCCCATTTCAATACCTTATACTTCTATTCCCAATTTTCCGGAATCTACTGTAGAATTTCATAAAGGCAACCTTTTGTTTGGCACTATCGGGAATAAAAAAGTGATAGCTATGCAAGGTCGTTTTCATTATTATGAAGGCTACAGCATGCAGCAGATTACTTTCCCTATTCGTGTGATGAAAGAACTTGGTGTGCAATATCTTTTTTTGAGCAATGCTGCCGGTGGAATGAATCCAGATTATAAAAAAGGTGATTTAGTGATGATAGAAGACCATATTAATATGCTGCCAGATAATCCCCTTCGTGGGTTGAGCAATCCGGCCTTTGGTCAGCGATTTGTGGATATGAGCCAACCGTACGATAGAGAATTAATGCATTTGATACAAAGTAGTGCTGCTTCGCAAAATACCATCATAAAAAAAGGGACTTATGTTTCAGTGATGGGGCCAAACCTGGAAACCAAGGCCGAGTATCGCTGGCTCCGTTCCACCGGCGCAGATATGGTGGGCATGAGTACGGTGCCGGAAGTAATTGTTGCTAACCAATGCGGAATTAAATGTGCAGCTATCAGCGTTATTACTGACGAATGCGACCCCGACAATCTGAAGCCGGTTAATATTGCCGAAATAATTGAAGTGGCTGGAAAAGCCGATAAGACCTTGAGCAACCTGCTGGAAGCATGTATAAAAGAACTCTGAGAGTTTTAATTTTTGAAATAATATTTCCTGATTGTTTTTTTCATATCGTCTTCACTCATAAAACCTTCATGCCGGAATAAAATTCTTGTTCCCTGCAATACCATTACATAAGGCAAGGCCTTTAATCCGTAATCTTTCATCAGTTGCAGGTTTTCATCTGCATTTATTTTCGCCACCAGTACACTGTCTTTCATTTCCTGTTCAATCTTATCCAACGCAGGTACCATTATTTTGCAAGGGCCGCACCATGGAGCATAAAAATCCACAAAGGTTAGTGGCCTGTTGACAATCATTTTTTCAAATTCAATTTTATTCATTCCCTGACGGGCAGAATCATTTTTAAGTTTTATGTAATCATAGTTTTTTATCTTCCATACTATGATGCCTCCTTTCAGGTCATACACATTTTTAAAACCCATCTGCTGCATTATTTTAGCAGCATCCCAACTGCGGCCACCGATGGCGCAATAAACAAAGACTGGTTTCTCTCTATCAATTACGGAGACCTGCTCCTTAAAAGATGAATCATAAAAATCCATAAACACGGCACCTTTAAGATATCCTTTAGCTGTTTCCTCCGGAGTCCGTATATCCAACAGTAAAGCATCCGATGTGTTATTCAATTTTTTTCTGAATTCTTTTGGCGATAATCTTTCCTGTGCCTGCGTTCTTAAAACAGCAAATAAAAGGATGGAAAATAAAAGTGAACGAGTAATCATATATAAAATTATTGAATCTTTAGCAGGAATTATTTTTTTACCCGGCTAAAAGAAAGACAACGAACGATCCAGTCAGGCAAAGGTTTTTCTGGTTTTCTTTTTTTAAGATTAATATATAAACCAAGTTTTTTAAGCACTGGTACTTTATGTGTTTCTACATATTCAATCAATGTTCCGTCAGGGTCTTCGTTATAGGCAAAATGCCCTGCTGCTTTGCCCATATCAAAACTATCCTTACTATTAACAGTTAGGGGATAACCATTCTCATAACAAAGTTGTTCATGAACTTCCATACCATTGATGTCAAAACATACATGAATGAAACCAAGGTCGCCCCAGTAACGATTATCATAAATTTTTTTAGGTGTTCTGTCCAATACTTCCACTAATTCAACATAGGTTGGGCCAAGTAATTTTGAAAATGCTCCGGCTTGTTTTCTTTTATGGCCTAATAGAACTCTCTTGAAATTATGATTACCTCCGTGTAATTCTTTGTAGTCATCAAAACTACCTTCCCCAGAATAGAGGCAGTTATCATATCCGAGAATTTCTTTGTAAAAATGCAATGAAGTTTCTATTGATGACACTCCGATAGTAATACCACAAACAGAACCGGTTGGATGCCCATTAGAAGTGAACCAATGGGAATCTTCTACAATTTCAAATGTATTTCCATAAGGGTCCTGCATAAAAAAGTGCTCCAGGCCTGCCGGATTTTTAGAAGGCATCGATAACAATTTTACACCTTCCCGCCAATAATATTCATAGGCAGCAGCCACATCCCTGCTTTTAATTTTAATTGAGTAGATACCAAAATCACCAAGTTGTACAGCAGATACAGGCGATGAAGGTGTGCGGCTGGTATATTGCCATAATTCAAATCCCCCGCCACCCTGCAGGTTCATGGCAAGTATGGCCATGCGGTTATGTGGTTGATTGCCGGTATATTGCTGCATAAGAGATGCTGTGGCGGCATCTTTAAACACTACGATGTCAGTTCCAAATATTTTTCTGTACCAGCAAAAAGCTTCTTCTGCATTGGCTACACCGATGCCCACCTGCTGTATGCCGCTGATAATTGGTTTCATTGTAATTTAATTACGTACGGATTGATGCTCCCGATAGTTTTACCGATAACGAAGCATTTCCTTATACTTATTCACCATTTCTTCCTGGCTGGCACCATTCTTATACATACTCACTATTTTCTTGTTGGCCATCTGAACCTGCCACCAGCTATTCCTATCGTATTTGCGGGCAGAAATAAGTGCCCCTTTTTTAAAAATTTTATAACGTCCCTCTTTTTTTGCTCTTTTGGTAAATTCAAAATCTTCCATAATGAGCATATCATTTCTGAAGCCCCCCGTTTTATCAAACAATTCCCTGGTTATAAAAAGCGTCTGATCGCCACCATAGCAAACAAAAAAATCGAACCGGGTAAAAAATGCATTGATGCGTAAATACCATTTTTTGCTGTCGAACTTCATAAAATACCTCCCAAAATCATACATCTCTGTTACTGCAGTAATAATATCGACAGCAAATGTTTTTGGTGGCAGTACATCCGCATGAACAAAATATAAAATATCGCCGGAAGCCAATGAAGTACCGTAATTCATTTGTGGCCCACGACCCTTTTCAGGAGATAGAACAACTTTGGCTCCAGCGGCAGCTGCAAGTTCAATAGTATTATCGTCGCTGCCCCCATCTGATATAATAATTTCAGCTAACTTATCTTTCCCATTTTCTTTTAGAAAATGAATTAGCCTGCTTATCCGATCAGCTTCTCTATAGGTCGGAATAATTATACTTATTTGCATTAATAATTAAAAATACGTTGAATGAATCAAAAAATCAGAAAGATGCAATCGATTTGGCCGCTATAAATCCACTTGTCCAGGCATGCTGAAAATTAAAACCACCTGTTACACCGTCTACATCCATAATTTCACCCGCAAAGTAAAGGTTATGAATCTTTTTACTCATCATCGTATTGTGGTCAATCTCATTAAGTTTAATACCACCCGCCGTAACGAATTCTTCTTTGAAAGTAGTTTTACCTTTTACTTCAAACTCACAGCTACATAAATTTTTTATCAGTTTGTTTAATTCTTTTGAAGGCAGGTCTGTCCATCTTGTTTCTTGTTTTATTCCTGAATAGTTGATTAAAAATTCCCACAATCTATTGGGAAGGCCAAATGGATTTCTGTTAATCATTTTTTGCGAAGCACTATCAAAACGAATTGATTGAAATTTTACTGCTAATTGCTGTTCATTAAGATCAGGAAGCCAGTTCACACTAATTCCAAATTCCCAGTTTGTTTTTTTAAATTCTCTTGCTCCCCATGCGCTGAGCTTTAGGATAGCAGGACCGCTTAAACCCCAGTGAGTTATTAATAATGGCCCCTCTTGTTCCATTTTACTTCCATTAATTTTTACTCTTGAATTTTCAATACTTACTCCCATCAATTCCCTGATGGAATTACCTGGCAAATTAAAAGTAAATAAAGAAGGAACCGGATCTTCAATGGTATGTCCTAATTCTCTCAACCATTCAAACATGGATGACTTTGGATAACCACCACAAGCAATGCAGATAAAATCAGCAATAAGATTCTCTCCAGTTGAACATTGAAGATTGAACATTGAAGATTGAATATTTATAGCTTTTACTTCTCTGTTCATTATTATCTCAACATCGTATTTACTCACCTCTTTTATCAAACAATCAATAATTGTCTGTGAAGAGTTTGTAACCGGGAACATTCTTCCATCCTTTTCTTCCTTTAAGGCTACCCCTCTATCCTTAAACCATTCAATAGTATCCGTAGTAAAAAACTGGTGAAAAGTTTTTTTTACAAAATTGCCTCCCCGTGGATATTTCTTACTCATTGCTGCCATGTCAAAGCAAGCATGTGTCACATTACATCTGCCGCCTCCACTTACTTTTACTTTTGATAATATTTTATTGCTCTTTTCAATAAGGGTAACATCCAGTTGTGGATTCATACGGGCAGCACTTATCGCACAGAAAAAACCGGCAGCCCCACCCCCTACTACAATCAGTTTTTTCTTAGTCATGCAGTAAAAATA
>JBKJLR010000025.1:0-3464 GCA_046596865.1 Chitinophagaceae bacterium | reverse complement strand
CCGTGGGTAATTACAATCTGTTTTTCATCACAGTTATTACACTGGTGAACAATTATGTCCCTGTCTTCATCCGTCATTTCCAGGCTGTCTACCATCATCAGGGTTCTTATTTCTACGGGAGCCTTGCTTCGTCCCATCTCGAGCAGGTCAGACAAGTGGGTGTCTTTAAAATAAAGTTCACCGGTCAATTCATTATATTCTTTATCAAAAGTACCGCCGGTAATAAAGATGCGGATAGCCATAATTTTTATTTTATGGCATGAAGATAATACTTGATGTGGGGAACATAAGGCACAAAAAAAGGGCCCTTCCGTAGAAACGGACTGACCTCTAACGATTGCTTGCCATATGAAAATCTTCGAAATGTAATGTTATACGATGCACGAAGTCAGCCACTAAAAATTTGCTTCTGCTCTTGCGCTATCCACTCTGCGAATCATTAAGATGTGCTTTGCTATATGAAACCCTGCATCTTTACATCAAAAATAAGGTCTGCTAGTTGCCCATTCAATCCAACTTAGTATGGCTTTTATGATGTCAACGGGTTATCTTATTATTAAAACCTTTGCTGGTCCTGTGTTTCAGAGTAAATTTGTCATGATGCCCAACCGTACTACCGATATGTTATTTCAACTGATAAAGTCTCTGGTTAAGGCTGAGAAAAGGCATTTTAAGCTTTATATCAAACGTAGTTCCGGTAAAGAAGACCTAAAAATCGTCCGCCTGTTTGATGCGCTGGATAAACAGGTAGACTATGATGAAAAGGCGTTATTTAAAAAAATGGATGATGTAACAAAGCCGCAACTCGCTAATCTCAAAATCCATCTTTACAAACAAATATTATCCAGCCTTCGCCTGCTAAAAAGTGCAGACAGTCTCGACCTGCAGCTGAATGAACAGTTTGATTATGCCCATATATTATACAAGAAAGGATTGTTTCATCAAAGCCTTCGCATCCTGGAAAGGGCAAAAGAAATAGCCCGGGCCAACCAGAAGTTTAACTTTTTGCCCCAGGCTATTGCGTTGGAAAAACGAATAGAAAATCTTCACATCACCCGCAGTATGCAGGACAGGGCTGAGGTTCTTTCTGACGAAGCAAATGAAGTGAGTAGTCATATTGAAAAGGTAGCAAGGCTTTCCAATCTTGCATTAAAATTATACAGCTGGTATGTCCAGCATGGCCATGCAAGAAACGAAGAAGATGAAAAAGATGTGCGGCAATTTATGAAAGACAACCTTACCAAAGATGTTTGGGAACAAACGGGTTTTTATGAACGATTATATTTATACCAGAGCTACACCTGGTATGCTTTCATCCGGCAGGATTTTTTGCAATACTACCGCTACACCAAAAAATGGGTTGACCTTTTTACCGAACAACCTTTGATGGTAAGAGTAGAAACGGGGCATTATATCAAGGGCATTCATAATTTGCTGAATGCTCATTTTGATTTACGTAACTACCGTCAGTTTGAAAAAACATTGAAGCAATTTGAAAAAATAGCGCAGACCGACCGGGTAAAAGACCATGATAACTTCCGCATACTGGCCTTTATCTACATCAGTACTGCCAGGATTAACCAACATTTTATGCTAGGCACTTTTAAGGAGGGACTTCCACTAATTCCGGGTATGGAAGAAAAATTGGAGGTCGACCATCTTTTTATAGATAGCCACCGCATACTGGTATTGAATTATAAATTTGCCATGCTCTGTTTTGGCAGCGGAGATTTTAAGAGGAGTATAGACTACCTGCAACTAATAATCAATGATAAAACCAACCTGCGTTATGATCTGCAGTGCTATGCAAGGGTAGTACACCTGATGGCACACTATGAGCTGGGCAATGATATGCTCATGGAATCGCTTAGCAAATCAGTGTATCGTTTTATGGCGAAAATGAAGAATCTGACTACGGTCGAAGAAGCAATGTTTAAATTTTTGCGCCAGTCCATTCTATTGTCGCCACGGCAACTGCGGCCGGAGTTTGAAAAACTGCTGCACACCATCAAGCACCTGGAAAAAAACCGTTTTGAAACCCGTGCCTTTGCCTACCTCGATATTATCTCCTGGGTGGAAAGCAAAGTACATAACAAACCGATGGGAACGGTGATACATGAAAAGTATTTATTAAGTAAGAGAAGGAAATAGGAATACCATACAAAGGATAATTCCCTGTATCTTTTTCTTTACTTTTCAGTATGAAAAAATTCTTTTCTTATTTCTGTTAATTAATTCTCAACACCCTCGTTGCTAATTTTTAACGGGCAGATAAGAATATTTTTTACCATACTCCATCATCTGCTGAAAAAAGCTTTGCGGATATTCTACTTTTATATCGGTTATCTTTTCCCCTTCCATCACCGGCTTTAGTACCGGTTGGATAAAACCACGGTAAGGTTTTACATTTAATTTTTTATAGCGTTGCAATACTTCTTTATGCAGTGCAGCATCTACTTTTACGCCATAGGTCTCAACAAGGGTTTTGCCGCTGTTAAAATCACCTTCGGATTTAATGCGCTGAATCTCCCGCAACAATTGACCAAACAGATCCCTTAATTTTTTGTAATCATTGATGCGTACATAGGTTTTGCCTCCGCTCTTCACCAACTCTACTACCTTATCTTGCTTTCCTTTATCAAATACCCATTTTGCATTTAACTGCCGGTTGCGCATATGAGCTTCTTCTAATTGTTCGCCGGGTTTCAATCTTGTAAGCTGCGTCATCAGTCCATTCATCATATAGCTATCATATTCAGCCATGCCAACTTCCAGGGAGGTAGCAACGCCTATATCAATTAATTTTTGGTCCATTACATAATACAACGCTACTAAATCGGCCCTTGCTTCTTCCAGGCAGGATGCATAATTTTTTAGTGTTTTATCAGTTGTTTCCACTCCCGGATTTAGTTGTCCTGATGCATGACCTATACACTCATGCATATCCACATGCAGGTCAGCTGCAAGATTGCCCCATTTTTTCATTCGTTGCTTCACGGTATCATTCAGCACAAACTCATCCAGCATACCACCTTTGGCACCTGCCACGTTGTAGGAATAAATAATATTACTAAGAGAAACTGATTTGGAACCATGGTCTTTTCTTATCCATTCTGCATTGGGCAGGTTAATGCCTATGGAACTATAGGGTGCCGCATCACCACTTTGAGTGATAACCGTGATGGCTTTGGCAGTAATGCCTTTTACATTTTTCTTTTTATGTTCAGCCATAAGGGGTGAATTATCTTCAAACCATTGTGCCTGATCGGCAATAGCTTTAATACGTTTGGTGGCTTCCATATCTTTCATAGACACCACACTTTCAAAACTTCCTTTTTTGCCAATGGGGTCAAGGTATACTTCAATAAAGCCATTCACGACATCCAGCCGGCTGTCAGTATCATTTACCCATGCAATACTGTAGTCATCAAAAGTAGCGAGGTCTCCGGTTTTATAATATTGTA
>JBKJLR010000278.1:0-3725 GCA_046596865.1 Chitinophagaceae bacterium | reverse complement strand
ATTCTTGCTGCCGGCACACCATCCGTAGAAGCGGTAGCCAGCGTCATGGCATTTACCTCCTCTATTTCAGAAGATACAGCTTCATCCCACCATTTTGAAAACTGCTGAATAGGATTTATTGCTGCATCATTTTCTGATAAGTCTTTTTGCGAATAGTTTTTCCTGATGTCTGCAATACTTCCTGCCATATATAAAACTTGAAACGCAAAGTTAGCAGCTTATCCTGCAATATATACTGCTGCGCCTTGTTTGAAAGGAAGCTACAGAGTATAACGTAAAAAAACCGGCACTTCAATCTGTACCGGGTTAACTATTTATAAGTTGCTTTACTATATATTAATTTGTTTCCGGGCCAGTACATCTCTTTCTTCTGCCACCACATTCAGCATACTTTCCAATTCACCAATGCGCTTTAACTGACCTTCCAGCTTTTTGTGGGCATCTGCTACTGCCTGCATATCATTATTCAGCTCTTCCAGGTAAACAACTCTTTTTTGCAATTGCTGGCGTTGAAAATTGGCTTCTTTTAATTTATCTTCTGTTTCAGTAAGCTCTTCCAGCAGTTGTTTATTTTCAGATACAGTTGCGTGATATTTACGTTTCTGCTCTTCAAAATCCTGTGATATCCTGTAATGGCCTTCTTTCAGGTCTTCGTATTCAAGATTGATTCTTTTAGAGGCATTCACCTGGCTTTCTAATTTCTGTATTTTTTCCTGCAATACGTTGAACTCATTATATGCACTGTCAATCATGGATGTCATCTCGCTGGTCAGGTGTTCTTTCTGACGGGTATTGCTTATTTCTTTTTCCTTTTGCGACAGCATAAGCCTGAGATCATCAACCTGGCCGGCCAGTTCCCCGTTTATTTTCATCATCTCCTGCTGCTTCTCTTCTGTTTCTTTTGCAATATCAATTTGCCCAAGCAGTTGATTGATCTTTTCATTATGTTCCAGTAAACCGCTTTGTGCTTGTCGTAGTTGTTGAACATAGTCCGGCTTTTCTTTTTCCCCGGCCGGTGTTATTTTTTGTAATGTTTCTATTTGCGATTTCAGTTGCTTATTCAGCTTCCTCATCTCTTCTGCCTCGATAACATTTATCTCGTTGTTTTCTTCCGTCTCTTCAAGCTTCTTTTTTAAAGTAGCCAGCTCTTTATCCCTATGTTCGGTGTCGTTAAAATAGCGGAGCTTCCATTCTTCCAGCGTTTTGGAAACTTTCTCTGTTTCCATTGGTGAAGACTTCAGGCTGTTGCGGCTGGAAATGAAGAAATGAATGGTAATACCAAGGGTGATGGCGCCGAGCATCAGGACAATGATCTCAATAATGGACAGGGAAAGACTAGTCATAGCAGTAACGTAAGGTTTGTAAACTATTAAAAAGTAAGGGATTGGTAATTAATAGTTTTTCACAGTCCCGGGATAACGGGTAGTGCAAGATAGTAGTTACTGCAAATTATAAAATAGGAAATATACTTAGGGATTATCCCTTTACTAAGGTGCCAACTTTTTCACCCGTCACTACCCGGCGAAGGTTTCCGATTTTATTCATATCAAAAACAATGATAGGAAGGTTGTTCTCCTGGCACAGTGTAAATGCCGTCATGTCCATGATCTTCAGGTTTTGCGAAAGACATTCCTGGTAAGTAATGACATTGTATTTGGTGGCAGTAGGATCCTTTTCAGGATCGGCTGTGTAGATACCGTCCACCCTTGTGCCTTTTAGAATTACATCAGCATTTATTTCAATTGCCCGGAGGGAACCTGCCGTGTCAGTTGTAAAGTAAGGGTTACCTGTGCCGGCACCGAATATTACTACCCTTCCTTTTTCCAGGTGACGGATAGCCCGGCGACGGATATATGGCTCGGCAATCTGTTCCATCTTGATAGCACTTTGCAGACGGGTATAAACGCCGACTTTCTCTAATCCTGCCTGCACCGCCATTCCGTTAATGACAGTAGCCAGCATACCCATATAATCGCCATGTGCCCTTTCAATACCGGTCTCCGCTTCATTCATTCCGCGATAGATATTACCACCGCCGATAACGAGGGCCACCTGAACGCCTAACTCGGTTATTAATTTTACATCTTGTGCATACTGGGCAATTACATCAGTGTCAAATCCAAAACTTTTATCACCCATTAATGCTTCGCCGGAAAGTTTGAGGAGGATGCGTTTGTACTTAGGTAACATGAGAGCTTAATTTTCGGGGCGAAGATAGGGATTGACCTCACTTAATCCCTCCGGAAGAGGGACTTTTATTGTTTAATTGCCCGGATGCTGTACACCATGGGCATCTTTCCTTCCATTCCTTTTATCTGCCATTTCCCTTTTGATGTCTCTACTGAATTAGCAAAATTTGAATAAGGTGAATACATAAACTCATTGAAGTGTTGTATTTGCAATCCCTGATTTATCAATGCATTCAGTAATTCGCTGGTGCTATGATTCCAGCCGTATTCTTTTCCTTTTATATCTGCATTCCGGTCGGTGTAAGTGCCATAATTTTCGGTAACGATCACCTCTTGGTTTTCATAGCCATATTCTATACGGGTAAAGTCATCATTAAACATCCATACCACCGGATGAAAGTCCGCCATGTAAAATATGCCGGCGGGTTTCAGGTAATGTGCAATCAGCCCTGCCCATTTATCCAGATCTGGCAACCAACCGATGGTACCGTAAGAAGTAAAAACAATGTCGAACTTTTCATCCAGGTGTTCCTTCAAATCATACACATTACAGCAAATAAATTTCGCCTTAATTCCTCCTGACCCGATAGCTATCAGGTTTATCGAAGGGTCATCATTTAGTTGCTTTGCCTCTTTGATGGCTTCATCAGATATATCAACACCCGTTACATCCGCACCCAGCCTTGCCCAGTTCAGGCTATCCATTCCAAAATGACATTGCAGGTGGAGCATTTTTTTCCCTTTCACATCACCGAGTTCATTTAATTCAATTGGTGTTAATACATTTTCACCGGCTTTAAAACCGGCGAGATTGTAAAAGGATGAATCTTTGTGAATGGCGGTTCGCTGGTTCCAGAGTTGTTTGTTGGCGATGAAATAGTCATTATAATTTTCCATGAGGACAAATATAAAAAGTAAAGTTTTAATGGCAGGCAAACCACAAAACATTCCCGCATTTCAAATTCATTGGAGTATTGATAAAAACTCAGAATTTATAAATCAAATTCTCTTACACATTAAGCGATAATAATTGCTACGGATAAAAAAAGGGAACCTTTCGATTCCCTTTTCAAGATCTATAAATTAAATGATTAACCTAATGCCACTCTCTTAAATTCCAGCACTTTCACATCACCACTTTCTTTCAGGTAATCAGCAACGGTTTTGTTACCATCTTTTACAAAAGCCTGGGCAGTTAATGTTTGCTCTTTAAAGAAAGCACCTATTTTCCCGTCTGCAATTTTTGCCAGCATTTCTTCTGGTTTGCCAGCCATTTTGGGGTCTTCTTTCATCACATCCATAATGATTGCTTTCTCTCTTGCCACTACTTCAGCAGGCACACTGGCAGCATCTACTGCTACCGGGTTTAGTGCAGCAATTTGCATAGCTACATCTTTCCCGGCTTCAGCCGCTTCTTTGTCTAAACCAACGAGCACACCAATACGGTAAGCACCATGAATATAAGAAGCCACATACGGAGCTTCTACTCTCACATATTTTGTAATACCTATTTTCTCACCAATAGAAGCCAGCTTA
>JBKJLR010000158.1:0-6747 GCA_046596865.1 Chitinophagaceae bacterium | reverse complement strand
TACTCCATATTTCATTAGCATCATGTTCTACCCAACCAGGCTGTGGAAATATCTGCTTGAATTCCTTTTGAGCAACGCTGATGATGTTTCCTTGTTTATCATACAACATACTGCGGCTGCTGGTAGTGCCCTGGTCGAGGGCTAAAATGTAGTGGGATGACATGCAATGGTTTTTAGTAAAAGGAAGTTAGTGAAAAGTTAGTATTGCTGAGTAGAATTCCTACAGTACAAGTGTGTCCTTCGACAAGCTCAGGATAAACTTGCAACGAAGATGATAGTAGTACTGTAGCTGGGCTAATAATCTTTCGTCAATTTCAGAATTTAAAATGCCACCCTAAAACTTCCAAAAATGCCGAAATTTTTATCATTTGTTCTTGCAACAGTGGAAGGAAGTACCCGCCACACAAAATCTATCCGAAATACATGAAAAATATTGTCAATGCCGGTGCCGAGTTCGAGATAAGTGTTACCATTGAGGGATTGAAAATTATGTCCCTGTTTAAAATTGAGTGCTTTATTGGCAGGAGAAAGACCACCCCATAAACTTTTCGCTGTCCAGAATTGCCGGAAGCGAAGTTTGGGAAATAACCGGAAGATCCCATTGCCAATATTATGTTCGAAGTTGATGCCTGCGTACTTATCATGAATAAACTCCCAACGGTTCATCATGTTAAATGCATATTTATTATAATAGTATAACTCATTTCCCGGTGCAATGTCAAGAAGGATATACGGTACCGTGCCAAAAGTCTTTCCGGCAAACGCCAACACTGTCATATTTCCTAATGGGGGAACGTTTATATAATCAGATACACTGGCTGAAATTTTGGTATAGCTATAACTACTTTTGAATACACCGGCAAACCCCTGGCTGATATTGATTTCACCAATAGGATAACCACTACCCAAACTGGTGCGGTAAAAATGACTTTCTAAAAACCGTTCTAAGTAAGCAAAGCGGATACGAAGTGCCACTTCAAAACTGGTGAAAGGGTTTCCCTGGCCGTTGGTAGGAAATGAGTCAACCGGTAAAAGATTGCGGAGTGGTAAAGTTATTTTATGTGTTACTGTGATGCGGTTCGACATCCATGGCAAAGTCTCATTAAAAAATTCAAACCGTTTTTCATTTACCTTGATATTCTTAACGGGTATATTTTTTTTACGAATGGCCAGGGCAAACACATTATCGGATGATACTTCTCCATAAGAATTTTGCCCAAAATCCAAATCATTCGTATACGAAGCGTAGAGATACATTCTTGGACTTTTTTTCGGGAGAAAAAAAACTTCTCCCATGCCTTTAAATTTTTTATCGCCAAAGCCATAGGCGAGGTAGGTACGAAATTTGAATTTTTTATTAAAGTGTTTATTGGTGGCCAAATCAAACCTTACCCGAAAACCTTCCCAACCGTTGGAGCTTATCCAGTTGAACCATGGACCGATTTGATAGTTGCCAATATCTTTATAACCGGTGCCGATGAAAGCCATCGTTCGGGTAAACTTTTGGAACACCGGGGCATTGGTTAATGTGTCAATCATTTTTATAATACCGCTTTCAGTTTTGGAGAGTGGTTCATGCCGGGCGGTGGCCCAGAATTCCGGGGGTTTTTTATTGGCGTTAGGAAGGGTGATTATTTCCTCCATGATTTTGTTTTTATTCAGTTCATTTATCACTGAAGTATCATTAATAATTACATGCTGGTAAGTAGTTGTCTTGCGGGCAATAAAACCCGGCCTTTCCTTACCCACCGGCGAAAGGTCGGCAACGAATTTATCTTTTGAAAGAAACCAGATAGAATCGTTAAGCCATTTATATTCTTGTATCAGGCTAAGATTCTCCAAAAAATTTATATTGGCTTCTTTTCCTAATCGGAGATTCATCCGTTGAATGGCGAATGTGCCAACATGCACCCAGCAATCACCTTCAAAGGTATCGCCACCCTGGCGGCGGGGAGTAAAAACAAGATGAAAGAAACGTTGGTTACTAATAACCTGTGTATCCACCACCCGGTAATTATAATAGTAGTCACCATTATCACTGGCAGGGCTTACAAATTGTTTATCAAATACCGGAATAAAGTTGTTGTAAACATTTACTACCTGGTCCGTACCCCCCAATAATTTTAAAACACTTTCATTTTTTACACCATTAGTATTAGCGGCTTTAATGATTTCTCTTCTTCGTTTCGGACTTTTTTGGTAATAATAATCAGACAAGGCTTCTGTAAGATAGGTGGGGAGGTATCTTATTCCTTCTGATGTATCAATGTTTTGATTAATTAAATCACTAATTGGTTTCAGCGGCTTGAATTTGCCGAATTTTTGAAAATTAATATTCTTTAGATCAAGTTCCAGCTTGTTGTAGAGTTCGTAGGAAAAATTTTTAAAACGGTAACGGTCATTCTCAGGTTTATGCTCCACTATTTTTCGCCACACTAATAAGCCTTTATTGACTTTCACTTTTACGGATGCCCCGTCATTGAAAGTTCCTCTTTCCATATTCAAGGTAACAGAAAGGGTGTCTTTTCTTTTGTCAATAGTATAACGGTAAGGCTGGTAACCAACACAGGTTATTTCCAATGTGTCAGACGGCCATTCGTTTAAATAGAAAGTAAAGGCGCCGGAAGAATCAGTGAGTTTACCGACTGTAGTATTCTTAAAGCTGACTGATGCAAAGGGAACTCTTTCCTCGCTGTGTGAATCCTGGATAATGCCCCGGATGATTTTTGTTTGTGCAAAAATGGATATTCCCGTAATCATGAATACGAATACGAAAAGTACTGGCCTGTATAGTTTTGCGAGGTACATTATCCCTAAAATTACAGCCGGAAGCCGGATTTTGTGCAGTTAAATTGGCAGTAAGCCCGTCTGAGTTGGTATAAGTAGTTGCCGGAAATATGCTGGAAAACTTAGCCTGAAAAGTCTTCCCAAAACGGGAAGACTTTTCAGGACTATTCATTGTATTAAAATTTGCATTTAAAAATCCAATCCCATAGCAAAATAATACTGTGGCTTACCCCGGAACAATCCATTCATTTCCCAGGCAGCATCAAAGCGGAGAAAGTAACCGAGTATGGTACTTCTTGCTCCAAAACCATAACCGCCCGCAAAAGGTCCGATACCGCCGGCTCTTACTTTCACAGTGATAGGAGGGCCGCCATATAAAACATTGGGTCTTTCAATTTTATCATACGCACCGTTCCAGGCAGTTCCCAGATCAACAAACTGCACCACCTGGAAATTTCGCAGAAAAGCATTATTGATAGGTTTATTAAAGAAAGAAGTAAATACCGGAACTCTTATTTCACTGTTTAGAACTACGGCATTATTACCATTGGCAATATTTTGTTTAAATCCTCTCATATTTACCGCCAGTGATTGATAAGCATAGGAAGCATCCGGGTCGGGTTTGTTGGTTGGATTAAAATACCGGTAGGTTCCATTGTCTCTTTGATTGTTGCCAAAGATCAGCCAGTTATCAACACCACCGAGGAAGTAAATAAATTTTTCTGTGCCCCACGAAAAATCTCCGGCGGCACGAACCGCCCAGATAATATTACGATAAATAGGAAGATAATGCCGGGCATCAAATCCAAAATTGAATGTACTTGGATGATCACTGGTGCTTCCTTTCGGGTTCGTCTTGCTGATACGGGCATTAAAGTCGAGATAAGCTTTATATCGAAGGCCATTCCAGATATTAGTGGCAGGGCTTATGGCATCATCATGTACATATTCAATATGTGCCAGCGCATACGTCTGCCTGTCATCCTTTCCTCTCAATGATTGATTGGGGAATTGATCGTTTGCCAATTTCACATACTTATCGCTACGATACGCCACATTAAAGCGAAGACTTTTTATCTGGTTAAAAGGATAAGAGAGGGTTAACTGGTAGAGATTGGTGTATTGCCGTACATTAAAGAAAGCAGAATCATCATACAGCGGGGGATTTAAAACTGTATTGCGATAGTACGTAAGGCCATAATCAATTCTTTTTTTCAGGTATTGAGTGCTCAGCACATATTCATTGTTATCCAGGTTGGGACTGATACGGAAACCGCCGGCAAATTTCCAATCTTCAAACAGATCGGAAGTGCCCACCCGTATTATGCCGTTGAACGGGTTGCCATTACTCAACTGAATAGGACCGTTACCACCCTGGTAGGGTTGGAAACGGGTAACCAGTACATTATTATTAAAACCACTTACGAGGTAGTCGTTAAAAAATTTTGGCGGACGATATTCATACACTTTCGCATTTTTTAGTACAGGTTCTTTTGTTTCTACATCTGCCTGAACCTCTTTACCGGTTTTAGTGCTGTCCGTTTTATCATCATCAAAACCAGTATTGAAGAAATCCTTTTGTTTTTTCGTTACGGTGTCTGTCGTTAACTGATAAGTTGATTCTTTCCTGGCCGCTTTCTTTTCTTCTTCAATTACTTTTTTCATGTACTCCGTTGGCCTTGCGTTAATATTACGGCGGCGAAGATTATTTTCATCTGCTTTCAGCCGGTATAATAATTTTATTGTTCCCAATTTTACCACTTCACTTACCTGCTGGTTGTCTCCGGCAGTTCTTGTTTCCAGCATACTGCTCTGGTAATTGGTCAACGGGAAAACATAAGAGGAATCATTGGTAACAGATACAAAACCTACCGAATCAATATCATTTTTGTTCCATTCCTTCAGCAGGCTGTCCACATCTTTTTGGGGTGGATTGCGCAGCACTTCATCGCCGATAAATATTAATGTATCCAACCCGGCTCTTTCGGTAGTAAAAAAACCGGCATAGCGGTTATTGATACCATTCTCATCACTGATAAATGTAAAATGCGATTGATTGTACTGTGAAGGGAAACGGGCATTGCCATGTTTCAAATCGCTTAGCTTGGAAATTTGTTTTGACTCAGATTTGTTCCAGTTGTCCACTAAAAAAATATTGAAATGACTTCCGGGTAATGAATCATCACTGCTGGCAGCCAATGCTGTTGGCCTGTTGCTGGAATAAAGAATACCTGTTTTATTGGGAAATGCTACAAATGACGGATCGAGGTCATCATACACATCATTCGTAACCTGCTCAAATGTTTGTTTATCAATTTTATAAACATAAATATCGGTCTGGCCACTTCTCACACCACTGAACAATAAGGTGTTATTATCCAGCATATACTTCATGTCCTGTATCTGATCAAATTTATCAATCTCATGTTTCCAGAGTTTGTTGTGATTCACCAGATCATACACAAAGAATTTTGTTTTGCCTTCCTCACTATAAAGCACTGCCAGCCTGGTGCCCTTGCCATCCCATGCCAGTATCGGGTAGTTGGGATGCTTCATATCTTCTCTTGTGCGTACACCCAGCTTCAATAATACTTTCCTGTTAACAAAGTTTTCCATCAGCACCACCTGGTAACGACCCTGCTTGAATTCCACCACAGCATAACTGAAGCTTTTTGGGATAGGGTTAGCATTAAAACGGATAAAATCTTTTTTGCCGATCTCTTCTGTCACTGATAATTGTCCTTTTGGTGTATTGCGGCGGCCACGAATATCTTTAAAGTATTGCTGTTGCACATCCGTCATAAAATCCTGCAACAATTTTTTGAATTTCTTTTTTGCTATTTTATTGGAAGCATTATTCAGGTTTCGGTATATGCGGGCCAGGTAGAGAAAATAGGTGGTTTTGCTTTTACCATACTTATCAGCAATATATTTCCAGAAAGAATGACCGGCCAGCAAGGGTTTTTCAAATGCAAATTGATAAAAGGTATTATAATCACCTGCCAGCATGGAAGAGCGGAGATCATCATCTAGTGCAGTACTCCAGTTCTCCGCAGCATATTCAATGTATCCATCTGTAAGCCATTTGGGAAGATCAAGCAATGCCTGGTTGGCGGCAAACTCACCGAGGTCATCACCAAACAGCACATTATCAACCAGCACTTTTGCAATTCCCTGCCGTATCTGGCGGCGAAGATTATCATGATTGCCATCGAAATAAACAATCATTTTATTGTTTACTAATTTAGTAATACCGCCGGTATTTTGCCAGTCGATTCCCAACCCGATATTGGATTGTTGCATCTCATCATAATTATTATACACAACGATGTTGATGCGGCGTTGCAGACCAAATTCTACAAATTCTTCTATATCTGGCAATTCCAGTTCAGCAATCTGTGCTACATACTTACCCAGACCCAAACCATCCTGGCTAAAGTAGGTATTGAAATTTTCTGTCTGGTAATATTTCCATTTGAATTTCTGATACTGAACCCGGTTTTTACCAAATTCTACTGTGCTTACTTGTGCTGCAGTTTCCATAGAAAAAAAAACGGAAAGGCAGGCAATCAGGCTTAAAACTTTCTTCATAGACTCTTTGCTGTTTCTAATAACTTATTAATCGTTCGTTCATGATCCACCGGGCTTTAGCGCAGGCAGATGTATTATTTGGCAGCCAGCTTTAGTTTTATTTCCCACTGAAGTATGATACATTGTGTCGCACATTTCCACGACAGTAATTCTGCCTGGTAGTAGCAATACAAACTATCTTTGTTCACCGGAATATCATCCAGATTTTAAAAGTACGAAAAAACAATCCATGTTAGCTGTTAAGTCCTTCACTTTTAGTCCTGTTCAGGAGAATACCTATGTTTTGTATAACGATAAAGGGGAGTGTTGCATTATAGATCCCGGCTGTTATTTTCCGGAAGAAAGGGAGGAATTAAAAACGGGTATAGA
>JBKJLR010000142.1:0-8758 GCA_046596865.1 Chitinophagaceae bacterium | reverse complement strand
AATTATTACCCAAAAGAACTGAGGATAATAAAGGACATTTAAACGGCTTCGAAAAGTAAAAAAATACACATCTTTGTAGTCAAATCTTATAGGTATGAAGAAGTTTGCTTTGATTTTTTTGACATTTATTTTAGCAGTTCAGATTGTATCTGCTCAAAAAAATGATCTGATGGTAAAGAGCAGTGATAAAGGTTTGTACCTGGAGCATAAGGTAAAAGCAAAAGAAAGTTTTTTTTCCGTAGGCCGTCTTTATAATACGCATCCTAAATCTATTGCTCTTTTTAACAAGCTTGATATGGACAAAGGTCTTTTAATTGACCAAAAAGTCCGCATACCACTCACTGACACAAATTTTACCCAGCAAGGAAATAGTGGTACCCCGGTTTATTACAAAGTGGGCGATAAAGAGGGGCTGATGACAGTGAGTACTAAAAACAATAAAGTATCCCTGGCTAACTTACGTTCATGGAATAGTCTTTCGAAAGATGAGTTAAAAGAAGATACAAAACTTATCATTGGTTTTTTGCAGAGTAAAGAAATGCCTTCTGTTATCATCGCTAACAATTCAAAAGAGAAAGAACCGGTAGCGAAAGTGGAGGAAAAATTTGTCAAAAACGATCCGGAAACAAACAAAGACGAAAAGAAAGCGGAAGAAAAAGAAGCTAAGGCAGAAGAAAAAGCTGAAAAGAAGGAAGAAAAAAAGAAACCAGAACCTGTTGTTGTAAAAGAAGAGAACAGGCCGGTGTTACCGGGCCTGGGATATTTTAAGCCTCATTTTGAGCAACAAATAAGAACGAATCCTATTTCAAAAAATGAAACAGTAACGTCAGGTATTTTTAAAACAACTAGCGGCTGGCAGGATGCAAAATATTATCTGCTGATAGATAAAGTGCCACCCGGAACTATTGTAAAAGTGATTAATCCCTCTAATAACAAAACTCTTTATGCCAAGGTGCTGGGTGAAATGAGTGGTATCCGTCAGAATGAAGGATTAAATATCCGTATCAGCAATGCAGCTGCTTCTGTGCTGGAAATAACGGAGCTGGATAAATTTATTGTGAAAGTGAATTATTAGGCCTATAATTTTATGGAATGCCCGGGAAATAACCTCCGAAGAGAGACCTTTTTAGAAACGGTAACCACGAAGAAACTCTTCAATAGTCATTTTTTTCTTTCCTTCCAGTTGGACTTCTAACAGCTCCAGGTAGCCATTTGTACACGTAAATTTTAAAAATGTTTTTCCATCGGTTACGTAATCGCCTTCGGTATGGGCAGGCAGGACGATTTCTTTTTTTGCTTTATAAATTTTAAGCATCTTCTCATTGATCACTATAAAAGCAGCAGGGTAGGGGCTTAACCCACGAACCATGTTGAAAACATTCTCTACCGGTTGACTCCAGTTTATTCTGCAGGTATCCATAAGAATTTTTGGTGCCTGCTTCAGTGATGCCTTTAGACCTTCGTCTGGCACATTTTGTTGTGGTTTTTCCTGAATACTTCCGTCGGCAATTCCGGTTATTGTTTTGATTAGTAAACTGGCCCCGATCTCTTTCATAGTATCATGTACTTCTCCGGCTGTAGCATTTTCATCAATTGGAAAACTTTCTTGTAATAAAATATCGCCGGTGTCTATTTCCTGTTTCAATTTGAAAGTGGTGACCCCGGTTTGTTTTTCACCATTGATAATTGCCCAATTAATGGGGGCGGCACCGCGGTATTGCGGCAATAAACTTCCATGAAGATTTACAGAACCCATTGACGGCATACTCCATACCACTTCAGGAAGCATACGGAAAGCCACGACAACATGTAAATCGGCCTGCAACGATTTTAATTCCTCTAAAAATTCCGGGTTCTTTAATTTTTCTGGTTGCAGCACTTTCAGGTTTTGCTCCACCGCATACTTCTTTACCGCACTTTGCTGAGATTGCATACCTCTTCCACCCGGTTTATCCGGGGCAGTTATCACACCAACAATATTACCTCCGGCTTTTATCAGTGCATCCAAAGATGCCACCGCAAACTCGGGTGTGCCCATAAAAACTATACGTATCTTCTTAAATTTTTCTGATTCCATCTGAAATATGAAGCCCTTTTCAGGTGATCAGGGGTTCGCTGCGAAGGTAAATAAACTATGTATGCGGGAGAAAGAATGATGCGTTATTAAAAGTCATCATACAGCAAATATTTTTTTCTGATTTTTTTAAACTCATTCAGCTTTGGTTCCCAACTTTCTCTTATTTCCTTTTCGCTTTTCCCATCTCTTACCTGTTGCCACAAATCATTGTTACCAGCCAGTTTATTAAAAAAGGATTCCTCCATTTTGCCTGACTTCGGAAGTAAAAAGAATTTATCTTTTTCAGGAAATAATTTATAAGCTTCTATTAACCATTTCAATTGCACTTTATTGTTTGCTTTGGCCAGCACTTCTTGGGGGGTGCCTGATAAATCCCAGCCATAACAAACCTGTCCGTAGAGTTTGGAATTTTTTGCTCCCTCATTTGGATTGGGTGTGAATGAATAAAGATTTTTTGGCAATGACGGGTGACCGAAAACCTGGAACTGTTTATTGGTTCCTCGTCCTTCACTTAAAACCGTTCCTTCAAAAAAGCAGGTAGAAGGATAGAGATAAATTGATTGAATATTGGGAAGATTTGGAGAGGGCCGTACTGGTAACACATATTTAGTTTTGTGATCGTAGCCTTTACATTTTATTACCTGGAAATGAAAAGGAGTGTCAACAGAGTTTTTAGCGGTTCTGTAGTAATCATATTTAATATTTGCCTTTTCACTCAACCATCTTTCGCCAGCAATCATAAAAGCATATTCGGCGATGGTCATGCCATACACAATAGGAACTTCCTGGCGACCCACAAAAGACCTGTATTTTAAATCCAGTACAGGGCCATCTACATAATGACCGTTGGGATTGGGACGATCCAAAACCATGAGTGGTTTACCCATTTCAAAAGCCGCTTCCATAAATTCTTCCAGGGATGTAATGAATGTATAAAAACGAACACCCACATCCTGTATATCAAAAATAAGAATGTCAACATTCTTTACATCCTCAGCAGAGGGTCTTCTTTTACTGCCATATAAAGACACCACGGGAATACCTGTTTTTTTATCAACGTAATTCCCTACTTTTTCTCCAGCATCAGCGGTGCCACGAAAGCCATGCTCCGGGCCAAATATTACTTTGATGTCAACCCCCAATTTCATCAATGTATCCACCAAATGAGTGTTACCTACCATCGAAGTCTGGTTGGCAAAAATGCCCACTGTTCTTCCCTTGATAAGCGGCAGGTACACATTTATTCTATCTGCTCCGGCCAGTATGGGTGATTGTGATCCCACAGCCTGCTGCTGCCCTGAGTTTTGCGCAGTACAGGAGGTAACTATCAATAAAACGGGCAGCAATACTTTAAGTAGTTTCATCATAATCATTTATATCAGTAAGTAAAGTACAGAAAATATTAACTCAGACAGGACTAAATATTTGAATGGTTGCATTATTGATTTTATTACCTTGCGGCCCGGTTTTTATATTTTCAAATTAAAAAGTAATGCAATGGCACAGGTAAAAAAGGGCGATAAAATAAAAGTACATTATCATGGAAAGCTGACCAATGGCGAAACTTTTGATTCATCGGAAGGCCGGGAACCCCTTGAATTTGAAGTGGGAAGCGGTATGGTAATTCCCGGCTTTGATAAAGGTGTAACAGGGATGACAATTGGCGAAAAAAAGACTGTCAATATTCCTTATGACGAAGCTTACGGGCCAAAAAATCCCGACATGCTGATTGAAATGCCTAAAGACCGTTTTCCAAAAGATATGGAAATAGAAATAGGAATGCCGCTGGGTATGAGTGATCAGCAGGGGCAGCAATATGAAGTGACTATTGTGGAAATAAAAGATGATGTGGTGATGCTGGATGCCAATCATCGGCTGGCAGGAGAAGACCTTGTATTTGACCTTGAGTTGGTTGAGATTGTTGGAGGGAAGCCGTTGATAATAATGCCATAGTTTAATTGACAACAGGTAATAGATAGTCAATAGTTCACAAGGTATGTTGTGAACTATTTTTATTTGGAGGCAACCCTTGCCAATTGCCCATTGGCTTTTTTTCTTGTATATTACATCCCCCAAATGAAAAATATGTTTGAAAAGTACAAGCACACTGCTGCCGAAAGATTTTTAAGATATGTGCAGGTAGATACACAAAGTGACCCGCAATCCTCCTCCCATCCAACCACAGAAAAGCAAAAAGATCTGAGCAAAATATTAGTTGAAGAATTAAAGCAAATAGGTATTGCGGATGCTCACATGGATGAATGGGGTTATGTATATGCCAGTATTCCTTCTACAACCAATAAGAAAGTGCCTGTTATTTGTTTTTGCGCCCATGTGGATACTGCCCCGGATTGCAGCGGTACAGCTGTAAGGCCGATAGTACATAAAAATTACCAGGGACAGGATATCGTGTTGCCGGATGACAAATCACAGGTATTGAGACCGGGTGAGTACCCGTATCTGAAAACACAAATGGGAAATGATATTATTACTGCTTCAGGAAATACATTGCTTGGTTCAGATGACAAAGCAGGTGTGGCAGAAATAATGGACCTGGTAAATTTTTTAATGACCAATAAAGGAATAAAACATGGAGAAATAAAAATCTTATTTACTCCCGATGAAGAAGTGGGTAAAGGAACAGCGAAAGTAAATTTAGAAAAACTTGGTGCTGATTTTGGCTATACATTAGACGGTGGTGAAGCGGGGTCATTAGAAGATGAAACATTTAGTGCTGATGGAGTACAGGTTATTATACACGGAGTGATAGCACATCCCGGTTATGCGAAAGATAAGATGATCAATGCGATGAAAATTGCCGGAGAAATCCTTGCAGCTTTACCAAAGGACAGGCTTTCACCAGAATCTACCGATGGAAAAAGAGGATTTATTCACCCGGTAAGATTGGAAGGGATAGCTGAAAAATGCACCATTGATTTTATTATCCGTGATTTTGATACCGATGGATTGGCTAAGAAAGAAGATTATTTAAGAACGCAAATAGAAGAAAGAATACGAACCTATCCAAAAGCTTCTTTTGAATTTAAAGTGACGGAGCAATACCGCAATATGAAAGAAATATTAGATGTAAATACTCATGTGGTGGATTATGCCAGGGAAGCCATAGCCAGGGCCGGACTTAAATTAAAAATGGAAAGTATTCGTGGCGGTACCGACGGAAGCCGCTTATCTTTTATGGGCTTGCCCTGTCCCAATTTATTCGCCGGGGAGCAGGCTATTCACTCTAAACTGGAGTTTATCAGTGTGCAGGACATGAATAAAGCAGTGGAAACAATGGTTCACCTGGTGATGATCTGCGAAGAGAGAAGTGCCGGAGTTTCCTAAAGAGAGACCTAGAAAGTTTTTTTTCTTTTATATGGTAAAGGTGTTGAAAGAAATTAGTAAAAGAGGGTTAGTAATTCAGGACACTTCCTCACCAAGGAGGGGTGAAATAAATTAGATCAATACTTTTTTGAATTGGGGTGCCTGCCCGACTGGGTCATTCAGGCGGGGGTTGCTGATATTTCGACAAGCTCAGTAGCCCCGCCTGACCACAATATTTAAAATATAAATAGTAGGGCAGGGAACCGAACGATGAACAGTGTGACCTTTCGATACCTCAGGGTAAACTGTACGAGGATGATCCTTCGGCTTCGCTCAGGACAGCAGAGGCGATGATAAAATAATTGTATTAAGATAGCTTACCTTACATTCTAAATTTTTAATTATGGACTACGCAAAATGGATTACTGAATATTGGTGGGTTATTGTGGCAGTAATTATTTTCTTTGGCTCACTTTTCACTATCAACCAGGGTTATATAGGTGTCATTACCATGTTTGGTAAGTACAGGCGGATCGTCCGCCCTGGCTTGAATATTAAAATACCCATTCTGGAATCTGTAGCCAAAAAAGTTTCTATTCAGAACCGGTCAGTGGAGTTGGAATTTCAGGCAGTAACATTAGACCAGGCTAATGTGTATTTTAAAAGTATGTTATTGTATTCTGTACAGAATGCCGATGAAGAAACCATAAAAAAAGTAGCGTTTAAGTTTATTGCAGACAGAGACCTGATGCAGGCTTTGATAAAAACGATAGAGGGAAATATCCGTTCTTTTGTGGCTACCAAGCGTCAGGCTGAAGTGCTGGGTTTGCGACGTGAAATAGTTCAATATGTAAAAGTAGAAGTGGATCTTTCATTGGAAGAATGGGGTTATCACCTGCAGGATTTGCAAATCAATGATATCACTTTCGATAAAGTGATTTTGGACTCAATGAGTAAAGTGGTTGCATCAAACAACCTGAAAGCCGCGGCAGAGAATGAAGGGCAGGCTTTATTGATCACAAAAACAAAATCTGCAGAAGCTGATGGTAATGCTACCAAAATTGCTGCTGAGGCTGAAAAAGAAGCGGCCCGTCTTCGTGGACAGGGTGTAGCACTTTTCCGGAAAGAAGTAGCAGCGGGAATGTCGGAAGCAGCTGAACAAATGAAACAGGCAAATCTTGATACGAATGTAATTCTGTTCAGTATGTGGACAGAAGCGATTAAAAACTTTGCGGAATATGGTAAAGGCAATGTGATTTTCCTCGACGGAAGTTCGCAGGGAATGGAGAATACCATGAAGCAAATTCAGGCATTGATGGTAAAACATGCAGGTGCAGAGAAGTAGTATCTTGTTAAATAACTCTAAAATCGCAATGCCACGCACAACGTGGCATTGTTTTTCTCGTTCAATGAAACATTAGCATAAATGTTTATAAGAGCCAAAAAAAATCACCATCAACACTTACTTTTACACTTAAAGCACCATCATTATGATTGATTTTCTACAGATCGTTGACTCCCTGGCTAAAGCAACAAAATTCGCTACCGGCGACACCAACCATGATGGAACCTTAAGTTTTTTTGAATTATTAAAAATGGGTGGATGGATTATGATCCCCCTTGCTATTATGATGTTGTTGGCTGTGTATGTATTTGCAGAGCGTACCATTGCTATCCGCAATGCAGCAAAAATTGACCCCAACTTTATGAATATTATCCGTGATAATATTGTCAGTGGTAATGTTTCGGCGGCCAGGAGTTTTGCCAAAAACAATAATACACCCGTTGCCAGGATAATAGATAAAGGTATCCAACGCATTGGTAAACCGCTTGACAGCATTGAAAAAAGTATGGATAATGTAGGAACACTTGAAATGTACAAACTGGAGAAGAACCTTGGTGCTCTTTCCGTTGTTTCAAAAGCGGCACCCATCTTCGGTTTTGTAGGAACACTGATCGGATTGATGCAACTGTTTTCCAATATTAATAATTCCAATGAATTTGAAGTAGGTACCATTGCCGGTGGAATCTATACGAAACTTATTACTTCGATCACTGGTTTGGTTATAGGACTTGGTGCTTACCTGGCATATAGCTACCTGAATACACAGATTGATAAAACGTCGAATAAAATGGAAGCCGCTTCATCTGACTTCCTGGATATTTTGCAAGAGCCAACCCGTTAAACCCACCTCTCAATGAAATTCAGAAAAAAACATAAAGGAGAATCCGGAGAGGTTTTCACAGATTCTCTAAATGATATCTTATTCATCTTGCTCATGTTCTTTCTTATTGTGGCAACCCTGGCGAATCCCAATGTCGTGAAAGTAGGTTTGCCAAGAGGTTCAAAGGATACCAAGGCCAAGCAGAACATCATGGTATCAATTGATAAGAATCAGCAATATTTTATAGGGACTACCAGGATTGAATCAGCCATATTTGATTCTATGCTACGGAAAGAAATACGGAAATACAAAGCATTTGTGGATACGCCTACTGTAGTGATCAATGCAGATACAGCGGCCTTTTATGGTGAAGTTTTCCGCATTATGCGGGTGGCTAAAAGAGATACAGCCAAAGTGGTGGCGAGAATTGACTGATGTTTTACCGGGAGCCTGCCGAAGTGTATTCAAAAAATTTCAACATTTCTCCTCTTACCGGAAGCGAGGTAATGATGAGAAAAAATCTCTCCTTCAAATATTATAAAGGCTGGATTTAATCATCCGGTCTTTTTGTTGCATATCCTTTTTTATTTCGGATACATATCCTGCAGATTTAAAAACAGCGATGGTGGCATCACCAAGGCTCTCATTTATTTCCGTATAAATGCTGCCGGATTTGTTTAGATGTGTTTTGCCAAACTCAGCAATAGCTTTGTAAAAAAGCAACGGGTCATTACCGGGAACAAATAATGCAGTACGGGGTTCATAGTTCAGGACATTAGGATGCATGGTTGCCTTGTCTTTTTCAGTAACATACGGTGGATTGCTAACAATAATATCAAAAGAAGAAAGCTGTTTCCATTGTTCCTTATCCAGGAAATCAAGTTGTATAAGATCTACTTCGGTGCCCAGTGTGGCGGCATTTATTCTTGCTATCACCAATGCTTCTTCGCTACTATCACAACTCCAGACTTTTGCCTTTTCAATCCTTTTTTTTAATGTGATAGGAATGCAGCCGCTGCCGGAGCCAATGTCCAGGATTTTTAATTCATCAGGAGGAAATGGGCAATTCGCTATTATCCATTCTACCAGTTCTTCAGTTTCCGGCCGTGGTATCAATACATTTTTGTCAACATAAAATTTCAACCCGCAAAACCAGGATTCGTTCAGCACATACTGAACTGGCTCATGCTGC
>JBKJLR010000116.1:0-2914 GCA_046596865.1 Chitinophagaceae bacterium | reverse complement strand
CATGTTACCAAGTAATAACAATCCTTCCTTTTTTAATGCAACTCTTGCAACAGCGATTGTAATTTTTCGGGTAACAAAATTTTCGCTTCGTAACGGGCTTTCATGATTAAACAAAATACCATTTACTGCAAACATATTATAAGCTTCCCTGTAGTTCACTGTAATCCAGTAGCCATATAACTTAGCTATACCATACGGAGAACGGGGATAGAAAGGAGTCGTTTCTGTTTGTGGTATTTCCTGAACTTTCCCATATAACTCGGATGTGGAAGCCTGGTAGAATTTTGTTTTCTTTTCAAGCCCTAAAATTCTGATCGCTTCAAGGATTCTTAACACACCTATTGCATCTGCATTAGCTGTGTATTCGGCTGTACTGAAACTAACCTGCACATGGCTTTGAGCTGCAAGATTATAAATTTCATCAGGCTGAACCTGTTGAATAATCCTGAGGATGCTGCTGGAGTCTGTCATATCCCCATAATGGAGATGAAACTGATCTGCAATGGACTTATTGAAAACAAGGTGGTCAATACGCTGTGTGTTCATTAACGAACTTCTTCTGCGTAATCCATGTACTGAATAGCCTTTGCTCAGCAGTAACTCGGCCAGGTAAGCACCATCCTGGCCGGTAATACCTGTAATAAGGGCTGTTTTCATGAAATGAATAAGATTTGACCGGCCAAAAGTAAGGTTTAAAGATTAATTTTTCCGTGCTGCAAAAACAAGTGGCATATTTGCAAAAATGCACTCATAGTTTATGACTGTTGCCATTAATTGCTGGATATTAAGAAATAAAAAATTAGATGGTATCGGCTATTTTACGGTGAATGCTGTGGCCAACCTTATCAAAGAGCATCCGGAGGTGCAGTTTAAGATTTTATGTGATAAAAAATTCACCGAAGATTATTTTGATTTCCCCAATGTAATAAAGCACAAGATTTTCCCGGCACTACGTCATCCTCTTCTATATGTATTTTATATGGAAGTAGTGGTTACATTATTTTTACGAAAACATAAACCTGATGTAATGCTATCGGCGGATGGGTATCTTAGTTTATTATCAAAGTGTAAGCAAATACCCATCATTTACGACATCAACTTCGAACATAAGCCGGAAGACGTTAAATTAAAGAACCGCATTTATTTTAAATTTTTCTTCAAACGATTTGCCCGAAAGGCAAAACGGATTGCTACCATTTCTGAATATAGTAAAAAAGATATAGCTGACTATTACAAGATTGACCCCAATAAGATTGATAATGTATCCTGTGGTATCAACAGTAATTTTTCTCCGTTGAATGAACAGGAAACAGTGGAAGTAAGAAATAAATGGAGTGGGGGAAAGCCGTATTTCTTTTTTGTGGGCTCCATGCATCCGAGAAAAAATATCAAACGATTGATTGACGGATTTAATCTATTCAAACAGAATACCGGTTCTGATTTTAAACTGATCCTTGCCGGTTCCATACTCTGGAGCAAAACAGAAATCGAAGAATCCTATACTGCGAGTTCATACCGGGATGATATTATTTTCACTGGCCGTTTATCTGATAAGGATCTGCAAAAAATGCTGGGAGCAGCTTTTGCTTTAAGCTTTGTCCCCATTTTTGAAGGCTTCGGCTTGCCAATTGTTGAAGCTTTTCAAAGCGGCGTGCCGGTGATGTGTTCTAATGTTACTTCTATGCCGGAAGTGGCCGGTGATGCAGCATTGATGGTTGACCCTTTTAGGATTGAAAGTATTGCTGATGGTATGGAGAAACTGGCAACAGATAATCAATTGCGAAATCAACTTATTGCTAAAGGGCATATTCAAAAGAAATTATTTTCCTGGAGCCGGACAGCCCAACTACTTTGGGAGTGTATCTATAAAGTCACAACCATAAAATAGGATAAAATATCATTTCGTTTTTGACTCCCAGTACTGAATAATATCGGTGAGACTTTTTTCAATGTTTATTGCAGGCTGCCATCCCAGTTCCTCTTTTATTTTTTGGCAAGAGCCAATAACTTTTTTATTTTCATTGGGCCGTATCAATTGCTGGTTTACTATTGTTTCAACTCTGATTCCCAGGAGCTCACTCATTTTTGAAATTATATCTTTTAATACAATGCCTTTACCGGAACAGATATTATATACTTCACCACTGCGGCCCTTTTTTAATAAAAGGTAATAGGCTTTAACTACATCTCTCACATCCACAAAGTCCCGTATGATACTGAGATTACCTGTCGTGATAACTTTGTTGGTGGATTTATTTTTTGCAAGCTGTACTAATTGTTTGGCAAAGGAAGAGATAACAAAAACATCTTTTTGACCAGGCCCAATATGATTAAATGACCTGGTCATAACAATATCAAGGGAAAAGCCATCGGCATAAATTTTTGACAACATTTCCTGTGATACCCTTGCTACTGCATAAGGGCTTACAGGTTTCAATGGATGTTCTTCGGTAAGTGGTAATTCTTTCTCCACCACTTCTCCAAACTCTTCAGAAGATCCGACAGATAGTATGCGACATTTACTTTTACTGATCCTTATCTGCTCCACCAGGTTCAGGAAAATATTGGTATTGTTTACAAAACTATCTAAAGGAGTGTGCCAGCTTTGTGCCACAGAACTTACAGATGCAAGATGCAGGATGTAATCAGGTTGAAAAGAATCAAGTACTTTATCGGTGGCTGACCTGTCCAGCAAATCAATATTCTTAAACGTAATAGTAAGATCGCTATAAGTAGAAAAAGAGAAATCAGGAGAGTTTTTATCAATACCCAAAACAACAGAGCCTGGTTCTTCGTGGTTCAACAACTCAAGAAAGTGCTGACTGACGAAACCGGTAAAACCTGTAATTAACAGTCTCATAGATACATTTTATACTTCTTCAATTAAACGCTGAACAATATTCCCGTAATAATA
>JBKJLR010000210.1:0-3361 GCA_046596865.1 Chitinophagaceae bacterium | reverse complement strand
GTAGTATCGTCGTGAAAAACCTTTTTTTCTCCCTGGGCAGTAGTAATCAAGGTGGAAGTAACAAATCCAATCAATATTAATGATCTTCTAAGCATAAATTTATTTTATGCCGCAAATATCAGTTTCGGTCCGTGATACTGTCTTACGGAAAAGGAAAAATGGTTTACGCAAAGTGGAAAACCGTTTTTACAAAGGTTGGGACAAAGAAAAAGGCCGCCTACTCCGGACAGCCTTTAATTAGTTGCAAAATCAATACTTATTCTACTATTACAATTCCTTTTGCCTTCACACTTACTTCTTTTTTGGGTTGTGTAATGGCATCAATTTCTTCTTTAGATTTTTTGGCATCTTCTGCATAGTGCTTCAACTCAGCTACAGAAGTTGTTTTTAATTTCACTTCTCCATCTATTACCACCATTTTTCCTGTAGCTGTTACCGGCAGAAAGAAACCGTAGTCTTTCATTTTTACCATAGCAGTGCTGCCATCTTTTAATTCCAACTTTAACCAGCACCCTTTCTTAGGACATACTTCGGTTATTTTAGCCATTATTTTAACATCGCCGAATTCAGAACCACCATTCAGTTTTGCTACCACATCATTGATATCTAAAGCATTTTCTGTAGTTACTTTTTCACCATACCATTCACCGGGTTTGGCATCACCAACAGGTGGTTGGGCATTAGTTATGAAACCAAAAGCTGCAATCACCAGTGTGAGAAATATTTTTTTCATGATTATCGTTTTATATGTTTTTGAAAGTTTGGAGAGCAAAGATAGCTTTTACCCTGCATAGTTATTTATGCCCGTAAAATTGGTTTGTTAAACTCGAATTTCGCTGTTGATGGGAGCAAAAAGAACCGGATATAAGCTGGCCGGTGCATTGGACAGTTATAATTTTATTTTAATTCCGCCATTGATTACAAATCCATCCAGCGGTGCATAAATATCCCTGAATTGAGGATTACTAATAGAACCGGTATAAATATTACCAAATTTTGTTTGCCGGGTATCCAGGAAGTTTTCAAAATTAATGTACAATGAAAATTTTTCCCAAAGCTTTTCAGCCATAAACCCGGTTATCCAATACGATCTGCCGGTAGTTCCGTCGCTTAATTTTTGTTTATCGAAATAATATGCTTCTAATCCCACCTTCCATTTTTCTTCTACTTCATATAACAACACTGAATTAAGCCGATGCCGGGGTGTCAGAAAATTTTCTATTTTATTAACCCCTTCATGCAAATATGCCTTCACAAAAGTGTACCCCAGAAATAATTTAAAATCGTTGTAGCCAACCCTGATATTGGTTTCCATTCCTTTGCTGTCTATATGTCCTGCCACTGTATTAAACCGGTAATTACCTCCAAGAGGTTGCAATAATAAAGGCTTATTTATACGGGTATAAAAGAAAAGATTGTTAATACTAAAACTTACTTTTCCATCAGCCAGCTTTGTTTTATAATTAATATCAGTATTAACACCATAACTTCTTTCCAGTTCATTTTGATTCTCATCCACCGGCAGTACATTTTTATACTGCAACCTTTCACTTTCTTCCGTAAAAATATTCGGCGTTTTATAACCCAATCCACCACCGATCCGGGAGGAAAACTTTGGAGAGAATTTAAATAATGCCGATACCCTTGGCAACAGAGCAAACCCATAATCCTTTACCCCGTCTCCTCTCAAACCAGTTTCCAGGTGAAACTTATCATTTACTTTCCAGTTGTTTTGTACAAAAGCTCCAAACGTTAATTGGTTATAGTTCCTTAATGGAGTGGAACTGACTTGTTGCTCTTTAAAATTATCCGTAATAAGATTTACACCGGTGATCCACTCAGATGCTGAACTATGAGAAGAGTAAGTAATTTCTGTAAAAGTTCCATTTTGTTTTCCATTAAACACATACCCGGGTGATGAAATTACCCGTTGAAAACGATTCAAACTGTTTTTTATGGTAAGTAAACCCGACTCACCGGCATGATACTTAAAACTTAACTGTGTGCTGTAGCGGTCAGTATTATTTCCTTCAAAAAAACCAGATGGATTGTTTCCTTTTATAAAAGCAATATCACCGCCCGTACGTTTCTCCGTAGTAATATTTATCCCAACATTCAATTCTGTTTTGGGTGTAAAAAACAAAAACAACTTTGGGTTGATAGTATACCGTTCAAATTTTGGAATAGCAGTCAATCCAATATCTGCAGGATCGTATGCTTTATTGCTATTGCGGGAAGCAAAAATGGTCACTCCTGTTTTACCATATTTCTGCCCATAAAATCCGCTGGTGTTGAGCCCCCCTGCAGATGTAACATCGAGATGAAATTTTAATTCTCTCTCTTCCCCGGGTGTTTTTGAAATCAGGTTAACCAGCCCGGCTATAGCACCTCCACCATATAATGTGGAAGCGGAACCTTTGATGACTTCAAACTGTTTTAAATCCAGCGGGGGTGTTTGCAATAACCCCAATCCACTGCTGAAGCCGGCATATAATGGAAGTCCGTCTTTCAGTATTTGTGTATATCGTCCATCCAGTCCCTGTATACGAATGGAGGCATTGGCAGATGTTGCTGAAGTTTGTTGTGTTTGAATACCTGTGCTCTCTGTCAGCACCATCCTAATATCACCTGGTTTCATATTTGCTTTTTCATCCAGCTCTTCGCCGGCAACAAACTCCACCCTTGTTGGAATATCGCTGATTGTTCTTGAACTTCGGGTAGACTGGATGATGACTTCTTCCTCTTCTTCATCTTTTGGTTTGAGTGCTATTTCTAACAAAGGCTTATCAAAAGGTATAACAATATCAATAACCTGAGGCTCAAACCCAATATGAGAAACGACCAATTTAAACTTACCTGTCGCTGCCTTTAGTATTGCAATACCTGACGAGTCGGTGGCTCTTCCATTCTCCATTGATTGGATATACGCTGATGCACTTGATAGTGGCTCCTTCGTATCAGCATTAATAACCTTTATCTTCAGGCTGTTCTGTCCGAATATGATTGCAGTGCATAACAATCCTGCAAGTGTTAGACATAATTTGTTCATGAGTAAAATTATTAGTTAATGAATGGGCTGAAAAAATCATTAACTTAATTTGGGTGGTTGCCAGAAATCGTAATCAACTTTTGGAACAGAATATTGAAGATAATCTGCATAAATGCTTAGCTCTGTTATTGCGGTTATCTCTATTGAAAGAGGTTCAAAAGCTATGGTGGCCGTAGCGCAACCTTCGCAACTAAAGAAAGGAGAACAATTTCCGCAATCTTCCTCACCATTCTCATGATTTGAAGGGTCCTCCGCACCGGCAGACAAATCTATTTTATCATCAGGGCAATTATCAACCGCACAGCAAGGAAC
>JBKJLR010000188.1:0-15657 GCA_046596865.1 Chitinophagaceae bacterium | reverse complement strand
AATACGATTGGCAGTGTCAGCAGCCGGATTATAAACCGGGATAGTTATTTTTTTTTCCTGGCCGGTTGAATCTTTATACTCGACAATATATTTTTCTGATAACCCAAACAAGGAAGTATATAAGGAACCAAAAAAGCCGCGGTTGCTGAGTGTTTGGTATTTATGCGTCCGGTTGTAACCGTCGGTAGAGATATAATCAAAAAGTGTATCCACGATGTTTTCTTTTGTTCTGCCATTAATTTTTGTAATGGCGGTTCCCCTTTTCAAGGTACTGTCCCGGCGGTTCAGGTTACCTGTTACTACCATTGCATCTTCCCACACTTTCATACTTAAAGGAAACAATTTTCCCAAACGGACAGTATCGCTGTATTTTGCCCATGCTTTTGAAGGACGGACAGTGGTATGACCGCAATTAATTTTTGCTGTGACATAGGTCAGCACTTTACGAAACTCCGGCTCCGTCATTGGTTGTTTCAAATGTTCATGTCCCCAGTTGAAATAATAATCCATGCTGTCTTTGCTGGTGTACCAATATAGGCTGGGATGGTGTTCTTCCAAAATGGTTTGATAAACGGCATAATCTTTCTGAACCTGCTGAAGAGAATATTTTTTAGTGGGGGAAAAAGAAGATTTGTTAACGCCACATCCGGTGAGGATAATCAGGGGTAAACAAAATAATATCGGCGTCTTCATTTTCGGATAACAAACGGGTACAAATTACAAAGCAATTTGCACTTTATGGTTATAAAATCCCCGAAGGGGTTAAGAAGTTAAATGGTTCCAGCCCTGGGCAGTAATAGGATGTTTGCCACCGCCCCTGGTGATGATATGAGTACCTTCTTCGGCTTCAGTCATATATCCCACTACACTAATTTGTTCATTCAATACTAATTTCTCGTATTCTGTTTGCGGAATGGTAAACAATAACTCGTAATCTTCACCGCCGCTTAAGGCACAGGCTGTTGGATCTATTTCAAATTTAAATGCCGCTTTTTTCATTTCTTCTGCTATCGGTATTTTTTCTTCGTATAACACACAACCCAGATTACTGTCCTTACAAATGTGCAGAATTTCTGAACTTAACCCATCGCTAATATCCATCATAGAAGTGGGAGAAATTTCCTCTTTTTCAAAAAACTCAATGATATCTTTCCTGGCTTCCGGTTTCAGCAGCTTTCCGATTACGTAGGTTTCTCCTTCCAGGTCGGGTTGTACACCCGGGCTTTCGATAAAAATTTTCTTTTCTCTTTCGAGAAAGAGCAAACCCACATAGGCAGCACCAAGGGTACCAGTCACACAAAGAAGATCACCTTTTTGAGCCGAACTTCTTTTTACAAATTTATCGGTAGCAACTTCGCCAATAGCAGTAACAGAAATTATAAATCCTTTTTGAGAGGAAGTAGTGTCCCCGCCAATCAAATCAACACCGTATTTGTCACAAGCAGCATACACTCCTTCATAAAACTCATCCAACCCCTCTACACTAAAACGGCTGCTGATGCCAAGGCTCATTGTAATTTGAGTTGGAGTAGCATTCATGGCATACACATCACTAATGTTTACAATGACACTTTTGTAGCCAAGATGTTTGAGAGGAGTGTAGCTTAAATCGAAATGAACTCCTTCAATCAGTAAATCCGTGGTAATGACGGTTTGTTTCCCAAAATGATCGATCACCGCAGCATCATCCCCGACACCCAATACGGAAGACACATTTTGTAATTCAATATTTTTGGTAAGATGCTCAATCAAACCAAATTCGCCGAGACTGGCTATTTCTGTTCTTTCGTTACTCATAGTTCCTTCTTATTATTTATCACTGCCACCATTTCATCATGAATTTTACCATTTGTGGCTAAAATCCGGTGCTGGTAAACAGAAAATTTATTTCCTTCATGGTCCGTTACTTTTCCTCCGGCCTCTTCTACTATTAAATAACCGGCAGCACTGTCCCATGCTTCTAATTTATGTTCATAAAACCCATCAAAACGACCTGCTGCTACCCAACATAAGTCTATTGCGGCAGACCCCAACCGCCTTACCGGAACGCCTTTACGGACAAAACGTTCAAAAATTTCTAAAGGCCCGTTTGGCATATTAATATAAGTGTAAGGAAACCCTGTGACCAGGCATGCTTTAATTGTTTCGGCTTGCTCACTTACATGGATGATTTTATCATTTAAAGTGGCGCCTTTACCTTTTTCTGCAAAATAAAACTCATTCATATGCGGATTGTACACAGCGGCCATCACTATTTCACCTTTGTATTCAATACCAATCGACACACAATTAAGAGGAATGCCGTGGGCAAAATTTACGGTACCGTCAATCGGGTCAATAATCCATTTGTAGTCGGAATCCTGGGCCAGTTCTCCCACTTCTTCACTCAAAATCTGGTGTTCAGGGAATTTTGATTTTATCACATCAATAATCGCTTTTTCCGAAGCATGGTCTGCCTCCGTCACTAAATTATTGACACCCTCTTTATTAAATGTTTTGAATTCCCTGTTGAAAAAACGCATTATTTCTGCCGCACCGGCTTTGGCGGCTTCTATTAGTGTGGATTTGAGCATGGGCAAAGATAATAAACCCCCTAACCTCCTGAAGAGACAATAAGAAAATCCCTGATGCTGTTAGAGAACTATTATTTTTGAGAAATTCATTAAACTCCTTTTAGAGGGTTGGGGATATGGAATTATCGGTTATTATAGTAAACTATAATGTCAAACATTTCCTGGAGCAATGCCTTTGCTCTGTACATAAAGCTATTTCCGGTCTACAGGCAGAAGTAATTGTAGTGGATAACAACTCCGCCGATAATAGCATAGAATATCTTTTACCAAAATTTCCCTTTGTTCAATTTATTGCCAATAAAGAAAATAGTGGTTTTGGCAAAGGGTGTAACCAGGGCTTGCAACAGGCAAAAGGGAAATACATCTTGTTTTTAAACCCAGATACGATAGTTCCGGAAGATTGTTTCCGGCAATGCATTTCTTTCATTCAATCACATCCTGATACGGGGGCACTGGGAATAAAAATGCTGGATGGTGGGGGAAAATTTTTAAAAGAATCTAAAAGGGCATTCCCTTCACCCATGACCTCTCTATATAAATTGTTTGGCCTGGCGAAACTGTTTCCTCACTCCAAAACGTTTTCAAGGTACCATCTTGGTCACCTGGATGAAAATAAAAACAACGAAGTGGATGTGCTGGCCGGTGCTTTTATGATGACTAAAAATGAAGTACTGGATAAAGTAGGAAGCTTTGATGAAACCTTTTTTATGTACGGAGAAGATGTGGACCTGAGTTACCGGATACAAAAAGCCAGTTGTCCCGGCACGGGTGTAAAATTAAAAAATTATTATTTTGCTGATAGCAGTATCATTCATTTTAAAGGTGAAAGTACCCGAAAGGGAAGTATGAATTATGTGCGGATGTTTTACAATGCAATGAGCATCTTTGTGCGCAAACATTATGGTGGCAGCAGAGCTGGTATTTTTAACTTCCTTATTCATGTTGCCATTTGGTTCAGGGCAGGGTTATCTGCTATTAGCGGCTTTATCAGAAAAATTGGTTTGCCTTTGATAGATGCAGGTATGATCTTGTTGTCATTCTGGCTGATAAAAAATATCTGGACTTCTTATGTCCGGACGGAAACCGAATATGAGAGCCGCTTATTATGGATTGCCTTTCCTGCCTTTACCTTGTTTTATCTTATTACAGCTTATTATGCCGGGTTGTATGACCGGTGGTATAAAAGAACAGAGTTGATGCGTTCTACATTAATTGCCACCCTTGTATTACTTGCTGCCTATGCACTTTTACCGGAGCAATACCGCTTTTCAAGGGGTATTGTATTATTCGGCGCCATCCTGGCATTTGTTCTTATCAGCCTATTGAGATGGATATTAATTAAAAGCAATGTGTTAAATAGTAATAAAGAAAAAGAAACACATGGGGCAACGATAATAGCAGGAACAGCAACGGAATACCAGCAAACCTTGCAGTTATTAAAAGAAGCGGGGATGGAGCAGAGAGTGTTGGGTCGTATAGCTGTTGAAGGAAATGATAAATCAGCAATAGGCTATTGGAAAGATTTACAGAAACTTTCTTCCACGGTCCCTTTCAGGGAAATAATCTTTTGCCAGGGTGCATTATCATTTGCTGACATTTTACAAGCGATACAAAACATGCCTGCGGGGCTGGTTGCCAAAATTCATGCAGCCGGAAGTAGCAGTGTTGTAGGAAGTGATTCAAAGGATACATCTGGTGAAGCCGTATCCTACGAAAATGGATATAAACTAGCCGATCCTTACAACAGGCGCCTAAAAAGACTGATTGATGTAAGCATTTCTTTTTTGGGGATACTTACATTTCCCATTCAACTTTTTATTATTAAAAAACCTTTTCAATATTTTGGTAATTGTTTCCAGGTACTATTGGCACAAAAAACATGGATTGGATATGCGGTAACAGAAAAAAACCTTCCCCAACTTCCTCCGGGTGTACTAACCTGTAACGGAATTCCGGGTTCAATTAAACAAGAACTACCAGCGGAGAGCTTGCAAACGATAGACTATTGGTATGCCCGGGATTATGAACCAGCCAATGATTTAAAATTGATTTGGAAAACATACAGAGGACTGGGAGATTAGCTGCAAACATTTCTGCATCTGCCAGCTAAAAGTGTAATAGTATCTTCGCACCTGTTTCAACAACAACATTTCGTAACTTTAAGGCCAACCGTTCAAGTAGTACATGGCGAACATTATAGAAATCAAAATACCCAGGGCAATAGCTTCCGCCTTGCGAATTCCGCCTAACGACCCAAGACGTCAGCAAATAAGAGTACTAAAGAAATTACTAATAAAAGCAAGGTTCACCGAATTTGGTCAGCACTACCGGTTTGATGATATATTATTAAGCAAACACCCGGGAAAAAAATACCAGGAGCTGGTACCGGTGCATGATTATAATAAGATATATGAAGAATGGTGGAAAAAAACATTAGAAGGTGTGCCCGACGTAACATGGCCCGGAAAGATTAAATATTATGCTCTCAGTTCCGGAACATCAGAAGCAGCGAGCAAATACATTCCCGTTACCAAAGAATTATTGCGCAGCAATACCATTAATTTCCTTCGGCAGTTATTAAGCCTGATAAGATATGATGAGGCCAACAAAAAAGCTATGACGAAAGGCTTTTTATTTTTGGGTGGCGCCACAGACTTACAAAAAGGAAAAGCTGGTTGGTATGCCGGCGATCTTAGCGGGATATTAGCAAAGAAAAGACCGTTCTGGTTCCAGACTTTTTATAAACCCGGCGGCCGTATTGCCGCTATTGCTGATTGGAATCAAAAATTGAATGAGATAGTAGAGCATGCCAAAGAGTGGGACATTGGATACATTGTTGGTGTGCCCGCCTGGTGCCAGATGTGTATGGAAATGGTAATTGAACATTATAAGGTTAAAAATATACATGAGATATGGCCGAACTTCAGCTTCTTTGTGCATGGCGGCGTAGCATTTGAGCCGTATAAAAAAAGTTTTGAAAAATTATTAGGAAAACCTATTGTTTACATAGAAAACTATTTATCCAGCGAAGGATTTATTGGTTACAAAACAAGGGAACATGCCAAAGGAATGCAGCTAATCCTCAATAATAATATCTTTTTTGAATTTGTGCCATTTGATGATAAGAATTTTGACAGTGAAGGAAAAATTGTGGCGGACCCGGTTGCAAAAATGATACATGAAGTGGAAGAAGGGAAAGAATATGCCCTGATCATAAGTACTAATGCCGGCAACTGGAGATACCTGATTGGCGATACCATAAAATTTGTTGATCTTGAAAAATGCGAAGTAGTAATAACCGGTCGGACAAAACACTTTCTTAGCCTTACCGGCGAGCATTTGAGTGTGGAAAATATGAATAAGGCTATAGAGCTGGTGAGTGAAGAATTTAATATCAGCATTCCAGAATACACTGTGGCCGGCATGCCCCATGGAACTTTTTTTGCCCACCGCTGGTATATTGCTACGAACGATAAAGTAAATGCAGAAAAAATCTGTAAAAGAATTGATGAAAACCTTAGAGTGTTGAATGATGACTATGCGACAGAAAGAGATAGTGCATTGAAAGAAGTGTTCCTGGAAGTATTACCGGAAGAAAAGTTTATGAAGTTTATGAAACTAAAAGGAAAAATAGGAAGCCAGAATAAATTTCCACGGGTTATGAAAGGCAAAATGCTGCAAGAGTGGAATAAGTTTTTACAAACGGGTCAGATCTGATCAGATACAAAACGAGCCCATCTTTTACTCCTAAATTTTTTTTAAATCTTTATTGGCAGCATGTTAAAAGTAATGCTAAAAGGCCTTGGATTTGGTTTACTACTGAGTATTTATGTTGGGCCACACACTTTTTTATATCATTAACTGCATCAACGGAATTATATTAATTGTATTTGGCATTGCTTAATTTGGGGGCTGCTTGTTTTTATGAGAAAGGACTCTAACAAAAAAAGTATAAAAAAATCAACATTTCTGCGGAAGCTTTGGAAGTGGAGCAAACGCATATTCCTCTGGATATTTATTTTCCAGTTTTGTTATATAATTCTATTGAAGTGGATCAATCCACCGATAACCATTACTCAATTGGTAAGCTGGATAGCAGGACACGGATTGAAGAGGGATTACGTAGCAAGAAATGCCATTTCACCCCATGCAAGGCTGGCAGTTATTGCTTCTGAAGATCAATTGTTTCCCGACCATCATGGATTCGATTGGAAAAGTATTAACAAAGCCAGGAAGTATAATACAAAAAAACCAGGAAGAATAAGAGGCGCCAGTACTATCAGTCAGCAGGTAGCAAAAAACGTTTTTTTATGGCAGGGCCGTAGCTGGATCCGAAAAGGATTTGAAGTATATTTTACTTTTATGATTGAGTTGGTCTGGGGAAAGAAAAGAATAATGGAAGTCTATCTGAATGTGATTGAAATGGGCGAAGGAATTTTTGGAATTGAAATGGCATCGGAAATATATTTTAATAAACCTGCCAAAAGCCTGACAAAGCAGGAAGCGGCACTCATCGCTGCCTGCCTGCCTGCTCCCAAACGATACAAAGTAAAACCTTTATCTTCTTTTATTGCTTCGAGGTCAAGAACGATTATGCAACAGATGAGCCACTTGCAAACCGACCCGGATATACAACGTATTGTTGGGGCATTACCACCTTGATCCCGTTTTAGACAGAACGAAAATTTATTCGATTATCAATTCTATTTTATCACTGTTGTGAGTGGGATTGTAAACACCAACACCAATGGCAAAACGCAGGTAATACTTTCCTTTAGACAACTGAGGATTAAGCATTGTACTAAACCTGCCTTGTTTTACCTGCTGCAGGGTCAATGATGTATGGCAATCTTTTACCCATCCTTTTTTGTTGAAAATTCCAATGATAACCCTGGAGGATAATTCAGCATCATCCGATATGTAGTTATAGTATGGCTGAGGCATTTTTGCAATAGCATTGATAACAACAGAATCACCTTGCTTAATTCTGATACGGGGTTCTGAAATTTCAATTTGTACTTTGGCAAAAGAGGCCAGCGACGAATCATAACCATAGCCCATCCATCCAAGCGGCGTCTTTACCGAATCCGAAAACCGCCATAAATCATATTTGTCTATTAAAAAAACTGGCTTACCAAGCATAGCATCTTCTATTGGCCAGAAATTGTAATTGTTTCTTCTTTCCCTGTACAAATTTTGCGAATACGTCATCTGCCCCGAATAAAACCAGTATTTGGAGGCCCGTTGATAAGAATTACTGAAAACAACCGGCAATCCTTTTGTTTTCTCTTTCATAATGGCAGGCCATTCTTTCCAGGCATGGTAGCGTTGCTGAATTACTTTTACCGGCAATATATCTGCTATCATTATTATCCTGGCAAACAGGACCAAAATCAAAGTAACTGGCAACAACCTGAAAAGAATTCTTTTCCACTTTAATTTTTCATATAAGAACTGGTGAGCCAAAACAATCAGGGACACCAAAATGGGAGAGGTCCAGTTGCCCTCTACCTTTCCACGGAATGAACTGAGGAGGAAAAAGCCATAGATACCGATCATGGTAAAACGCAAAGCTCTATCAACAAGATAGCTGTCCGACCCTTTGACGGGTTTATATAAAAAAGCGGCCGGCAATAAAATAAATCCGGCGATTGGACCCGGTAATAATAGCTGCCCGATAATATAGTCGGCCGTAAAAGAAGGCTTGTATGCATTCACATTACTTTCAAATAAATGATAGCGGAAGCTAACCCAATCATGCTGGTACTGCCACCAAAGGTGTGGAGCAAATAAAAGCAAGGCAACTAAACCGGCCACATAGGTTTGATATTTCGTAAACAAACGGACATTCGACAGCAGCACCAGCAAAACAATCAGTACTGCATGATATTTACTGTAGAATAGCAGGGCGACAGAAAGGCCAAGCAAAAAAGTATTTAATAGCGAATAGTTGCCGATAAATCTTTTGTAACATAAAAAGAATAATGCGGCAAAAAATATTAATGGAATGTCAGGCACTGCTGCAAACCCGCTAACCTGTAGCACCGCCATAGACAAAGCGATTCCATAAAAAAGAAATGGATCTTTTTTGTCAATCAGTTTTTCAATAATAACGAGGGAAAAAATATTCAGCAAAAGAGGAAATAACCTGACCCCAAGTACATTGGGGAAAATAGCATAGCCCATTTTCACTAACACAGCAATCATTGGAGGATGATCAAAATAACCCCAGTCCAGGTACTGGCTATATACCCAGTAGTAAGCTTCATCATCCTGCAATTCTGTGAGTCCGGACTGCATAAGGCCCAACAAGAGCCAAAGACTATAAAAAATAAGGCGATGATTTTTTTCAACGAATGCAGTCATATCACAACGAAAATAGCAACAATTATTTCAGCAGGGTATCTACAGCATTAACGGCTTTTTGCAGTCTTTCATCATAGTTACCATTGATATTAACCCACGGAACAGATTGATTGATCATCATGTCTTCATATAGATTGTATAATTTCCGCCGGGTTTCCAGGTCTGGATATTCCCTCAGTTCATCCTTCACCCATGGAAGATCAATATTGCACAAAAGATAAAGGTCATACTTACGGTCAACTATTTCATCAAGAATATAGCGGTGACAATTGCTAAAAACAAACTCACACCACACTTTCATTACATGCATGTCGGTATCGATAAATAGCGGTGAAGGGTGAGCGGCGAATGGTGAATGCTGGCTATTCATCATCCCTATGTATTCTTCCTCGAGGGCAACCTGTCCTTTAGCAATATTTAATAAATCATCATAGGTATAATTCTTTCCATGGGTGAGTAAATACTCCCTGGCAAATTCAGGGCACCAGATTGTTTCATAGTGCTGCGCCAGTTGTTCACACAAAGTACTCTTACCGGTACTTTCAGGGCCGAGGATGACGATTTTTTTAAGCATGAGAAGGTTTGACTCTTTTCTTCCACTCCAATAATCCAAATACAGCCATTATCAATAACATAAAATAATATACACTCGTAAACACTAGTCCTTTTACAAAATACAAAGGAATGGAAGCAATGTTAGTAGCAATCCACCAGTACCAGCTTTCCACCTTTTTTCTTGTCATCAGCCACATACCCGTAAAAGCAGTGGCTGAAGCAAATGCATCGGCCCAGGGAATGGCACCGGCAAAGAAATTATCTCTGAGATATACAAGAGAAAAATAAATGGCGAGGTAAAAGAAAAAGAAAAATAGTAATTGTTTTACCCACATTTTTTTATCAGAATAGCTGATATGTAAGATGGAGGAATGTTCCGGGTCTTTTTTCTGCCAGATATACCAGCCATATAAACTCATGATAGTGTAATAAAAATTTACACTGGCTTCACCGGGCAGATGAAATTTGAAACTTAAATAAATATAGATAACAGTATTGATCAGCCCTACGGGGTAAACAAGAATATTTTCTTTTCTGCTAAACCACACACTGGCAATACCCGCAAATACAGCAAGGTATTCAAGCCATGTGGTGTTTTGAATACCCGTAATAAATTGCTGGTATGTATTCTGGAAAGACAAGAAGTACTTTTATCAAAAATAAATTAGTCTGGGTTGCTATTCTTGTATTTCCCCCAACTCCTTAAATATTTTATTCCTTTGGAAGTTTGAAATCTTGTAGCCACTTGCTGCCATTGCCCGCCACCAGAACGCCAAACTAAGAAATGAAGATGCGGAACAGCAGCATAACCCGTTTTACCGCTAAGTGCTATCACCTGTCCCTGTGTCACGGTGTCGCCAAGATTGACCAATGCACCGTTGTATTGCAGATGCCAGTAACCGGCTCTTGAACCATCGGCATGTTGAATCACAATATTATTTCCCTCAGACCGGTATTTTTTATTAAAACCACCTTTTGCACCGTCTTCTTTTACTCTTACTACTACGCCTTCTCTGGCCGCGGCAATTCTGGTTCCAGGTTTCATATTGAAATCAAGAGCGGCTCTTTCTTTGTGGGTAAAAGGGCTGAAATAGCCCTGGATAACCCGGAATGTTTTTCCTTGTTCGTATGGAAGGGAATACACATAGCTGGTATCATCCTTAATAACACCTTTTTGCAAAAGCTTTACTTGCTTACGCAGCGGATTATTGCTGGCAGAACAACCCACCAGAAATATAAAAGCAGTAAACAGGTAGAATTTCAGCACTATTTTAATATTCATATAAATACAATTGGCGAAAATAAGTTCATCCTGAAAAATTCCCCTTCATAATTATTTAATTGTTTGCCAAATAAAAACTGTGTAGCTTTTCTATCCTGATTTTTAACATAAAAAACTACTATTATGTCAACACAAGAAGCGGTAATGACAACACAGGATGTTGCCAACCGGTTTAATGAACTGGCCCAAACAGGGCAATGGAACAAGGTCCAGGATGAACTCTATGCTGATAATGCCGTTAGCATTGAACCGGCGCATGCAGCTGCCATGGGTTTGCCCAATGCAGAAGGTATAGAGGCGATTAAGAAAAAAGGGAAAGCCTTTAACGAAATGGTAGAAGAAATGCATGGTGGCTATTCAACTCCACCTGTAATTGGCGGCAATTTTTTCAGCTTAGGTATGGGAATGGATGTAACGATGAAAGGAGTTGGTCGCACCAAAATGGATGAAATTGCCGTATACGAAGTAAAAGAGGGAAAGATTGTGAAAGAACAATTTTTCTTTTGATTCATTTTTAAATGGGTTAGTAAGTCCTGCCATGATAACGGCAGGACTTTTCTATTTTAGCCGTTCAATATAAAAATCTATGCACAAAAAGATTCTACTGCTGGGCAGTGGTGAACTGGGTAAGGAATTAACGATCTCTTTAAAACGATTGGGACAAACAGTAATTGCGGTTGATAGCTATGTTGGTGCTCCTGCCATGCAAGTGGCAGATGGATTTGAAGTTATTGATATGCTAAATGGGGATGAATTAGATGCTGTTGTTGCTAAACACAAACCTGATTTGATAGTGCCTGAAATAGAAGCCATAAGAACCGAACGGTTTTATGATTATGAAAAACAAAACATACAGGTGGTGCCCAGTGCCAAAGCTGCCAACTTTACGATGAACAGAAAGTTGATAAGAGACCTGGTAAGTAAAGAATTGGGCTTGCGCACTGCAAAATATTATTATGCTAACAACTATGAAGATTTTACCAAAGCGGTGAACGAAATTGGTTTGCCCTGCGTGGTAAAACCATTGATGTCATCATCGGGCAAAGGGCAAATGGTATTGAAAACAAATGGAGACAAACAAACGGTGTGGGACTATGCTATTAATAATTCGAGAGGAGATATAAAAGAAGTGATCATTGAAGAATTTATTGCGTTTCATACAGAAATCACATTACTGACAGTAACACAAAAGAATGGAACAACATTGTTTTGTCCACCCATCGGACACCGGCAGGAAAGAGGCGACTATCAGGAAAGCTGGCAACCAGTAGCCATCAGTGAAAGTGATAAAGCCGATGCCTGTGAAATGGCAAAGAAAGTTACCACTGCATTAACCGGCGCAGGTTTATGGGGAGTAGAATTTTTCTTAACTGATAAAGGGGTTTACTTTTCTGAATTAAGTCCCCGGCCTCATGATACTGGGATGGTTACGCTGGCCGGCACACAAAATCTTTCTGAGTTTGAGTTGCATGCAAGAGCTATTTTGGGTTTACCAATCCCTGAAATAAAATTAGAACGGGCAGGTGCCAGTGCAGTAGTGCTGGCCACCAGATCAGCAGAGCAATTTTCCATCACCGGCATTGAAAAAGCATTGGAACAAACGAACACAGATGTTCGGATATTTGGCAAACCAACCACAAGGCCATACCGTCGCATGGCGGTTGCATTGGTGTATGATACTATTGATGCCGATGTAAATGGATTAAGAAAGAAGGCAATGGATACAGCAGCGATGGTAAAAGTAGAATAAGGCGTTGTCACTAAATAATAAAAAAGAAATACAAGTTAGCCACAGATTACACGGATTAACACAAATTAATACATAGTGAACCAATGTTATTATCTTCTCTAAGAATTGCGAAGCAATTCAATCTGTGTAAATCTGTGTAATCTTTGGCCCAAAAAATATTGCATAGCAATTAATTTTATACCATGTCAATACAAAAAATAAATCTCCAGGAAAAACTATCTCAATTCTCCGATTATTTTAATCCAAGAATTACAGGTGAATTAAACGGACAACAAGTTAAGCTGGTAAAATTTAAAGGGGAATTTATCTGGCACCATCATGACAACGAAGACGAATTATTTTATGTAGTAAAAGGAACATTTGATATGCAAATGCGGGATAAAACAATAACCGTAAATGCCGGGGAGTTTTTAATTATGCCTAAAGGAGTGGAACACCGGCCGGTAGCAAAAGAAGAAGTAGAGATCATGTTGTTTGAACCAGCCACCACTTTAAATACCGGCAATATTGAAAATGAAATGACGAGAAAAGAATTAAAGCACCTGTAGCTTAACCCTCACACATTTTTTTAAGATTACCTAAGCCCTGCTCAAACTGTTTACTCAGGCTTTTGTGCAGCATAGGCCCCATCAATCTTGCAATAGGCCAGGGCAACCCACCGCTGTTTTGCCAGGTTACTTTTGTTTCACCATTTCCCCATTGTTCAAATAACCAATTGTCTTTGGCTTTGCTTTTCCAGGGTTTCAGGAATTCCAGGTCGAAATGAATATGTTTCCCATCCATATTGTTCAGGGTTAAGCTACCCATGCCTACTTTTTTTCCTTCCCAGGCATATTTGTGTCCGGGAGTTTTTGGTGTCCCGGTAATATTTTTTACGGTGGTGGGATCGCTTTGCTGCCAGGGGTTCCACTGGCTGTAGTAATTCAGATCGCTGATTTTATCCATTACCTCTGATACAGGTTTTGTTATAACTACCGTTTTTTCAATATTAAAAATTTTGGGCATCAGGGCAGCAATTATCAGCAGGGTAACTATCAGCCCGATAAAAATGTAAACGAAAATCATAACCGTATTTTTAGAAGCAGTAAGGTAGTGATTTGCAATGGCGCATACAAACCGTTCATCACTGATGAAATCCGGTTTCCAACAGAAACTATTTTTGATACAAGCTCATCAGCACCTTCTCTGGTGTCATAGGTGCTTCATAAGGAATATCTGCAGCAGGGTTAAATGCTTTTACTGCATTGCGCAAGGCAAAGTAAGCACCGATACCATACATCAATGGTGGCTCTCCCACTGCCTTGCTTCTGAATATGGCGAGGTTATCTTTTTGCGTTTCTAAAAAATGTATGGCAATTTCTTTTGGCACAGAATAAATATCCGGCACTTTGTACGTACTCAATGCATTTGATTTGAGCTTTCCTTCATTATCATAGATAATTTCCTCCATGGTCATCCAGCCGATGCCCTGCACCAATCCCCCTTCACACTGCCCTATGTCGATAATGGAATTCATACTTTTACCAAAATCATGAACAATTTTCACTGAATCAATTTCATAAATTCCACGGAGACAATCTATCGTGGTAGTAACAATAGCAGTGCCATATACATGATAAGTAAATGGGTGACCTTTTTCTTTTTTGTTATCAAAATAAATACCCGGCGGTGCATAGTGTGCATGTTCAGAGAGGCTTATTCTTTTTTCAAATGCAGCCCAGGCTAATTTATTCCATTGCCAGTCGGTTTTTTTTCCTTTAATAAACAACCAATCATCTTTTATCTCAACCGAAGAGATGTCTGTTTTCCATTCATCAGCCGCTACTTGTTTCACCCGTTCAAGAATGGCGAGACAAGCAATCTCAGTTGCTTTACCATTCAGGTCTGAAGAGGCACTGGCGGCGGTGGGAGATGTATTCGCAATGCGATACGTATTGGTGGTATTTATTTTTATTCTTGCCGGGTCAATGGAAAGAGTGGCAACAGCTACCTGGAGTATTTTAGTATTTAAACCCTGCCCCATTTCCACCCCGGCCGTACTGATAGCCACACTTCCATCATTATATATATGTACCAATGCCCTTGCCTGGTTCATATGTGTTTTGGTAAAAGAGATGCCAAAGCAAATTGGCATTAATGCCATTCCTTTTTTATGCCATTTATTTTTACTGTTAAAATTATCAATATCCTGCTGTAATTTTTTTATACCGTACAATTGATTGGCTTTGCTCCAGCATTCATTGGCTTCGCTTTGTGCAATTTGTCCGTAGGGAAATTCATCCCCTGTTTGTAATAAATTCTTTTGCTGTATTTCAGCGGCAGAAATATTTAATTGTTCAGCAGCTTTGGCAATGGCTGCTTCAATGACAAACATACCCTGCGGTCCGCCAAAACCACGGAAGGCAGTATTGGGTGGCAAATGTGTTCTGCAACTGTAAGCGGTGGCTTTTACGTTGGGAATAAAGTAGGAATTGGTGCAGTGAAACAATGTCCTTTCCATTACAGCTGGCGAAAGATCAGCAGCGGCTCCGGCATTCTGGTAAAATGTTGCTTCGTAGGCAATGATCTTTAATTCTTTATTCAAGCCTATCTTAAAATCAGATGAATACGGATGCCGCTTACCTGTCATCCGCATATCTTCCATACGGTGCAGGCAATACTTTACAGGTTTTTTTAAATGGTAAGAAGCCAAAGCACACATCACAGCCCAGGGAGTTGCCTGATCTTCCTTACCACCAAAGCCACCACCAAGTCGGGTTGTATCCACTTCGATAAGGTTCATGGGAATGTTCAATATCCTTGCTGTTGTTCGTTGTACTGCTGTAGGGCCTTGCGTGGAAGAATAAATTCTTATGGCACCGTTCTCTTGTGGCACTGCGTAAGCTCCCTGTGTTTCGATATATAAATGTTCCTGACCGTTAGTTTCGGTAAGGCCTTCAATAATATGTTCACATGCTGACCATGCCGTTCTTGTATCACCAATCTGAAATGTTCTTGGAGGAATAATAAGTTCGCCTTTTTCTTTCGCCTCTCTTGGGTCAGTGATAACAGGTAATAGTTCTATCTCTACTTTTATTTTCTTTACAGCTGCTTTTGCAATCTCCTCTGATGTTGCTACGACTATTGCAATG
>JBKJLR010000022.1:0-9565 GCA_046596865.1 Chitinophagaceae bacterium | reverse complement strand
TTCTGTGGATATCATAGATCAAAAGAAGGTAAGGAATATGTCTTCTCATTTTTAGTAAACAATTATAATGGCAAAACTTCCAGCGTCGTTAATAAAATGTACGAAGTTCTTAATCAGCTAAAATAACACTCCATCTTTACCTGTATTTATCTCAACAACCACCTGAACAAGTTTGCAGTAAATGGTTGGGGTATAGTCTCTATTCCATTTATATCACCTATAAAAAAGATTCGTGATGTTGGATGGTGCAATATTCCCATTACTCCTGCTGTGATGATTTCCCCGCCTGAAGTAAAAGAAAGTGAGCCCAGGATTGAAACTTTTGCAGGATCATAGTTACGAATTACCGAACCTGTCATGAAAGGAAAAGAATTAACGCCGTTAGTAACTTCATGAGGGGAAAAGGAGGTTATTGTTCCTCCCATCGAGCCTTCAAATTTAGCACCCAATTGAACTGAAAGCAGATCGTTTGGAAAATTGCTTAAATGATCTTGTAATAGAAGAAGAGAGGAAGGCTTTGCCAGGAAAGATTCATACGCATCTATTTCACCTGCAGTATAATGACCAAAACCTCCCGCACGGATTACGTAGGTATATTTATTTAAAAGTTCTGAAGTAATAATAACATTACGGGGCACTTCATGCACTTTATAGCCTTGTGTTCTGAGATAATCAGCCAATGCCTTTCCCTGGTGATATGCCGATGCTGAAAAAGTTCCACTGCCTTGTGGATACCACCATACACCCCCATCCTTTGAAGCATCCACTAATACTACTTTTGATGATGGACTGTAAGTAGTATCATACGGAGTAAAAACAACAAGGTCTATTTTGCCTGAAGTGCCGGTTGGATTAGACGCAGGTCCTGCTTCGTTAATAGTTTCCTTAGTGCAGGAGGTAAAAAGGATAAGAACAATTGCTAAAATGGAGCGGAGTTGTTTCATAAATGCCTGTTTAAAATCTTATCTAAAGCTACCATTACACAGTGCCGGTTTCAAATTGAATTTTGCAACCTTGCAGATTGAAATTGCAAATTTTGCAAATTAAAAGGAAGAGTTATGTAAACCAATATCTTTGAGCTTCTAAATTTTTTTTATGAGTAACCAAAACTTTAGCAACCACAGCCGTTTTGTCCCTATGTATCACATTGTCACAGGCTGCCTCATACTATTGGGACTGGGCGGAAGTATTGTGAACCTTCTTCATTCAGATGAACATACACATTATTCAGCTGCCCTGCTGGTAGTAGTGTTCCTTGTCCTGATTAGTTTATTCTGGTATGCCCGTTCATTTGCCCTGCGGGCACAGGACAGGGCCATCCGTTCGGAGGAGAATTTTCGTCATTATATTCTCACGGGTAAACCTTTAGATAATCAACTCCGGATGGGACAAATCATCGCACTGCGTTTTGCCAGTGATGGAGAAATGCCTGCATTGGCAAAAAAAGCAGTTGAGGCAAATCTTTCTTCCAAACAAATTAAAGAGGCTATACAAAATTGGAGAGGCGATTATAACCGGGTTTAAAAACCAAACCGTTTAAAGTAGGACATATCCATATCAATAAGCCAGGGAGAGGCAATACCTGCTGCCCATATAATTAAAATGAAAATTTTTCCGGCTAACGAAATATCCTGTATCAGGTTCCGGTGCAGCAGGCCCTGGATGGTGGTCATTATCTTTTCTTCTTTATGACTATATTCATACGGCGGAGGCGGTTCCACATCTTTAAACGAAGGATGTTCTTCAATTAATATGTTGCGGATTTTCCAATAATCCCTGTCAGGCAATGCTTCGTAGTCAAGATCGGTATTGAGGCCATCTGTTTCTATCCTTTTTTCTATGTTGGTTATTTTCTTTTCTCCAAAAAAACGTAATAGCATCATAGCAGGAAAAATAAGCAGGACATAGAAATTTAATTTCCAGGCTACCCAGCACATAAAAGCAGCCGAAAGAAAAATAAATATTTTGCTCCAATGGCTTTCTTCATCCAGGAATACCCGGTTAAGTAATTGTCCCCCATCCAAAGGGTACACCGGCAAAAGGTTGATGAGATTTAAAATAATAAACAACATACCAATTCTTGAAAAAGGGATATCGGATAAATACAAACCTGTATTATGTTCGTCAAGAAGATAAAAAACGGTTCCTATAATAATGCCCGGTAAGGGACCTGCTAATAATATAATGGCTGATTGCCGTTGGGATACTTCTCTTTTTGAGCCCGACACATAAGCACCTAATAAGGGAATGAAGAAAATGCCCAGATCATTATAGCCGAAAAATTTCATGGCAAAAAAATGCCCCAACTCATGAATCATAACAATAGCAGTGATCAGCAGCAGAATTTTATAACTGGGAAAAACATAATAGCCTAAAATAAGATATGCTGCAAGGCTTACAAATGATTTTAGCCAGATGTTTGTAGTCGGTACCTGTTTTTTATATTTCGTGGGATAAACAAAGGCCTCCTCTGTTGATGCAGGTATTTCCTCATTATTCATTCCCGGCAAAGACTCAACAAAATTATCCATCGGTAAAATTAATCAAAATAGGGTTGTAGTTTTTCCAGAAATTGAGCAGGCATGGTAGTAGGTGTTCTGCTGATGGCATTTAAAAAGTTTAAAATAATTTTGCCCCCGGCCAGCAATGCACCTTTTTCATTATATACCTCATGATGAAACTCCATTTTATGCTGAGTTGGCAATTTTCTCAGCACGGTTTTTACTGTTAATAAGTCATCATACCTGGCGGGGCGCAGATAGCGGCAATGTACATCTGACACCGGCATGATCACTCCCATCTTTTCTATATCGGCATAGGTAAATCCTACCTGGCGGATAGATTCGGCCCTGGCCGATTCAAAATACAGGAAAAAGTTACTGTGATACACTACACCCATCTGATCGGTTTCAGCATAGCGGACTCTTATTTGGGTTTCCGTTGAAAACATATTCAGGATTTTGATACAATATACTTTGCTAATTTATCAGTTTTTTCTAACTATTGATTTGTGATTCCCCTTTATGGGTTGGGGGCATTATTTTCCTATCAACTTGTCCATGCTGATCTTACCCGGGCCAGTAAATAATAAGACAATAAAACCACCAAGATAAATTGCGGCATGTTCGCCATCCCCAAAAATTTGGCCCTGGTGAGCATAAACCAAGGCAACTGACATACAAATTATCAAAGGAATACAGGCAAGCCTGGTCATTAAGCCCAAAACAATAAGTATAGCACAAAAGAATTCGGCAAAAATCGTTAAACCCATAGAAACGGGACCGCCGATATGGAAAGGGTCAGAAAATTCCGATGATTTAACAGCAAAGTTTGTCAGTTTTTTAAAACCATGCGGAATCATCAGGCCTCCAAGAGTAAGGCGTAGCAAGAGTAAGGAAAACGAAATAGAATTTTCTGAATATTTCGTACTGAATATTTTACTCATGGATATTTATTTTATCAATCTGCAATATTAAAGAAAAAGAGGGTAGTAAGTTTTGAATTAAGAAACTTCCCATCTAAGACGGTTTACTATTAAAGAATTTGCAAACGGTGATTACTTATGTCAAAAGTTATAACTTCAAACGATAATATTGTTAAACCCCTCACAACTTGCTACTTATCCACACCTGTTTGGAATGATGTTTGGATTGACCTGAAATAATTTGAATATTCGCAACGTTAAGGAATTTATCCAGATACAAATTGGAACCAACGGTTTAAAGAACAAATTCAATGAAGAATCAAATTTTTCTGATTATTGGCATATCCTTCAGTACTTTCTCTTTTTCACAACAGACCCGTTATTATTCTGATCCAGAGTCCACGTTCAAAGAAGCTAAAGAATATTTTCAGAAAGAGCAGTATAGCCTGGCTTATCCTCTATTTAAAGAATTGAAACAAGCGGTTCGTGAAACGGATAAAGTAAATACCGCCATTACTGTCCAGGAAATAAATTATTATGCAACGGTTTGTGCTTTAAAACAAGGCGAAGGAAGGGCAGAGGGTGAAGCACAGGAATACATTGAAGTGGAAAAAAATACAGCCAGGCAACAAATGATGAGTTATCATTTGGGAGAATATTATTTTCGGAACGAAAAATTTACTGACGCAGTACAATTATATGAACAGCCTGATATTGTAAACCTCAGCAACCGGGAAATTGCTGACATGAAATTTCACCAGGGCTATGCTTATTTTAATTTGCAACGTTTTGCGGAAGCAAAACCATTGTTCAACAGTATTCGCACCATAAAGGACGATCCTAATTACATTGATGCAAATTATTATTATGGCTTCCTTGCTTTCCGGGATAAACAATACAAAGAAGCATTGGATGCTTTTAAGATAGTAGAAAATGAAAAAAACTACGGGACAGTGGTACCCTATTACATTGCCCAGGCATATTATATACAGGGCAAGAAAGACGAGGCAATCACCTACATTCAGAATAAACTTCAGGCGGGCAGTAGTTCCCAGTATTATGACCTGGAGTTAAAACAATTACTTGGACATGCTTACTTTGAGAAAAAAGAATACGCTAAAGCTTTACCTTACCTGGAAGATTATGTAAGCCGCTCAAAAAAAGTCCGCCGGGAAGATTTGTATGAACTGTCTTATAGTTATTACCAGGGTAATAAACTAACAAAAGCTATTGATGGATTCAAGCAATTAAGCGGAGGGGATGACTCATTGAGCCAGCATGCCATGTACCTGTTAGGAGATGCCTACTTAAAAACAGGACAGAAATCCAATGCAAGAAATGCGTTCCTGTTTTGTTCTACCAATAGCAGCAACGCTGAACAAAAAGAGATATCAAAATACCAATATGCAAAACTTTCCTACGAGTTAGGTTACCAGGATGAAGCATTGAATAGCTTAAGTGCTTTTCTGGCGGATTATCCCAACTCAACTTACAATGCAGAAGCAAAAGAGTTGCTGATAGACGTTTTGGCCAATACCAATAATTATAAAGATGCACAGGCATTGCTGGAAGGTTTAAAGAAACCGTCGGAGAATGCTAAGAGGCTCTATCCAAGGATTTTATATGGCCGGGCAACGGAAATGATCAATGACGGACGTTTCGCTGAAGCTGATGACTTATTGAACAAAGTAATGGAAGACCCCTATAATAATTCTGTACTGCCACTGGTTTATTTCTGGAAAGGAGAAATTGGTTATCGAAATAGCAAATTAGATACGGCTATAAAATATTATCATGCATATATAGATGCCGGTGCCCCGGTAAGCGGAGAGGCAAATATCACCAATGCACGGTACAACCTTGGTTATGCATACCTGCGAAAGGAAAATTATCCTGTATCACTTACTTTTTTTGAACCATTGTCCAGAACCCCCGCACTAAATACCGATGCATTTACACAAGACGTTTATATCCGGACGGCGGATAATTATTTTATGCTGAAAGATTATTCAAAGGCAAAAGGGATGTATGATAATGTGATAAAATTTTCATGGCCTGCTGAAGACTATGCAACATTTCAGAATGCCATGCTGGCTGGTGTAAAAAGTCCAAAGGATAAGATCACCCTGATGATTACGATGATAAGAAAGTTTCCTGAATCTTCGCTGGTGACGGATGCTAATATGGAGATTGCCAATACGTATATGAGCAATGAAAAATTCAGCGAAGCGATCCCCTATTTAAGTGCTGTGGCTAATACCAGTGGTAACACCAGCTTAGTACCACAGGCTTATCTCAAATTGGGAACAGCTTATTACAATCTTAATAATAATGCAGAAGCATTAAAGCAATTTAAAATACTGATTGACAAATATCCTAACTCACCCGAAGCAGAAGATGCGTTGGATAATGTAAAAACAATTTACATAGAAGATGGGAAGCCGGATGAATATGCAGTATTTATGCGTGATGCAGGTCGTCCATTAAGTGTAAGTACGGAGGATTCGTTGACTTATGCTGCTGCTGATAAGCAATATGATGATCAGAACATCAATGCGGCATTGGCTGCGTTTAATAATTATTTGCAGAAATTTCCTAATGGCATATATGCACTGGATGCAAACTTCAACCGGGCGGAAATCTATAACTCGAAAAAGGATTGGAACAATGCATTGATCGGATATGATGCGGTGGCAATTGATGCTCCCAATAAATATGCGGAAAGAGCAGTGCTTACCGCAGCAAGGATTAATTTTTTCGAATTAAAAAACTATCCAAGGGCAGAGACATATTATATACAACTGAAACAAATTACGGCCAGCCAGGAAAATAAACTGGAAGCTATGCGGGGCTTGCTCCGTTCCCAGTATCAGCAGCAGAAATGGGCTGAGGCGGTGGAGAATGCAAAAGAACTAACAGAAGCAAAAGGCAGCAGTGCCGATGACAAATCACTGGCGAATATGGCAATAGGGAAATCTTACCAGGTGGGCGGACAATACGATTTAGCTATAACTAATTTTAAATCGGTTGTGCAATTAAATAAAGCGGCATTAGCGGCAGAAGCACGGTATGAAATTGCCTCGAGCTGGTTCCAGGTAAATAAATTAAGCGAAGCTGAAAATGCGGCGTTTGAGACAATTAATAAATCCGGGTCATACGATTTTTGGGTAACGAAAGCGTACATTCTGCTTGGGGATATTTATTTCAGACAAAAAGATTATTTCAATGCGAAAGCAACTTTCCAGAGCGTTGTTGATAATACGATAAATGCTGAATTGAAAAGCGAGGCACAGGCCAAACTAAACCAGGTTACTGAAGAAGAAGGAAAGTCAAGTAAAGTTGATAATTAAGCTGCCAACCAAAAAATCGAATCCGGGCACAGGCCTGTATTTAAAAATGTTTTGATTGTCCGCTGGAGTTTTATAAAAGAAAAAGGGATACGTAATGAACCAAAAAGTGTATAAAATATTATTATCAGGCATTGGAATTTTTTCTTTTGGAATTTCGTTTGCTCAAAAGGACACTACCAAGAAAGGCGGTATTGATATTGTGTCCAGCTTTAAACCGGTATTGAGAGAGGCTGCAAAGATTAATTTCACAGCTTCGCCTCCATCTGCTGATACAACTAAAGCAAAACTGAATTACGATATTCCTAACCAGAATTTATTATTTGCCTATCAACCTGGTAATTTAAAACCCCTGGCCCTGGATCTTGATTCTGGCGGCAAGTTTGACAACAGCAGCTATGTTAAAGTTGGCTTTGGAAGTTTGCGGACACCGTTTGTACAGGCAGGTTTTTCCTTTGGTGATGGAAAAACAGCGGGACTTAATATTTATGCCAAGCATGTGGGTTCAGATGGCAAAAGGGAATTTCAAAAATTTTCAAATACGGATATAAAGCTTGCCGGATACTTTAAGTCAGGTAATAACCTGGAATGGGATGCCAGTATTGGTATGAAACAAAGCAAGGCTTACAAGTATGGATATGAACCACAAACACTTTTGTTCCCGATTGATTCATTAAAACAGAATTTTCAAACTATTGCAGGTCGGGTAGCGGTTCATAATATCAATAAGACAGCATTTGGTCTTACTTACTGGCCGGAGGTGAAGATTGATGTATTCAGCGACAATCTGAAAAACTCTGAGAGCAATACTGTGCTTAATCTTCCATTACAAAAAACGATTGGAAAACAATTTGCCGTTAACCTTGGCGTCACTTTCGATTTGACCCGTCTTTCACCTGACAACAAAACAGCTTTTAATAATACGATGTATTATATTTCACCTTCTGTTCTGTATAAAACCTCCAAGGTTAATGCACAGGTTGGTATTCGTCCATCCTGGGATAACAAAACATTCAAAATGTTTCCCAATGTATTGGCCGATATAACAACACAAGACAAAAGGTTCACTTTCCAGGCAGGTTGGACAGGATATATCCGCAAAACAACTTTTCAATATTTAGCATCACAAAATCCCTGGTTGTGGTTACCTGCCACTTTTAAGAATACCTGGATCGAAGAACGGTTTGCTGGTTTTAAAGGTTCTGTAGGCGACCATTTTAGTTATGCGGCCAAGGTTGGTTCTAATAAGCTCAATAATCAACCTTTGTTTGTTAATGATTACACCCCGGGGTTAGGTGGCAAGTCATTTAGAGTGGTAAATGAAAGGGAAATTAAGGTGACAAATTTTGGAGGTGAACTTGGGTTTACATTTCATGAAAAATTCTCCCTGATCACTGGATTAACTTTTAACCAGTATTCAGGTTTAAGGGACAACGCAGAAGCATGGGGCTTGTCGCCTTTGGAATTAAAAACAGCCATGCGCCTGCAAATAATAAAAGACCTGTGGTTGAAAGCTGATCTTTTTGCCTGGAGTGGTGCTCATTACTTAAAAAAAGATGGGACCTCTGGAAAATTAAATGGGGCCAAAGATCTGAATGCCGGTCTTGAATTTAAGATCACTAAAAACATCAATTTGTGGACACAGTTCAATAATATTTTCAATAAAGAATATCAACGCTGGAACCAATATCCTGTATATGGATTTAACTTTGTTGGGGGAATCGTATTTTCGTTCGACCAAAAGAATTGATGATGTACGACAAATTGTATGAATACTTGATTCAAGACAAAGAATTACCAGTGCCGGGTATCGGCACTTTTTTATTAGAAAGAAAATCAGCAGTCATTGATTTTCCCAATAGGAAAATAAATCCCTCTTCTTATACCATTGCTTTAGAGGCTGCCAGTCATTTGCCGGACCCATTTTTTTTCAATTGGCTGGGCCTGGCACTCGGCATTTCTGATCGGGAAGCAATTTTTCGATTCAACGATTTTGCTTTTGATATGAAAAAGCAGATAAGTGAAGGCAGTGTAATTAACTGGATGGGTGTTGGCAGTTTGAATAAAGATGTATCTGGCGGTGTAAGACTTACTCCATACGTGGCAGAACAGGTTTTTGAAAAACCTATACCTGCCGAAAAAGTGATCCGGGAAAGAGCAGAGCATATGATAAGGGTAGGAGAAGATGAAAAGACCTCTGGGGAGATGACAGAAATGCTGAGTCTGAAGGAAGAAAAAAAATCCAATTGGTTGGCTTATCCATTGGCGGTAGTTTTGCTGGCCAGTATATTTATCGTTTGGTATTTCTCTGAAAATGGTCTCGATATTACTTCTACCGGCAACAGGCAGAAACTTATTCCCCAGGATGCCGGAGCAACCTACCAAACACTTCCCTAATTTTGCCTCCATTATTTTTATTTTCTGAAGACTTTGCACTCCTGCTTTAAGGCGAACAGAAATACTCCATGGATTCGTTGACTTTTATGGGCTGAAAGTTATAGTGAGGCCATCTGCTGATTTTAATTTTACTTTGCAAACTTCTATGCCTGATTTAATTCACTACACCAATTGTCCTGTCTGTGGGTCAGCAGATGTAAAGAATGTTTTAACAGCAAAGGACTATACTGTCAGCGGTCATGCATTTACTATTGCCGAATGTAATTCCTGTACGTTACGGTTTACACAAGATGTTCCGGCAGCAAATTCGATTTCTCCTTATTATAAATCAGAGAACTATATTTCTCATACCAATACTTCCCGGGGATTAATAAACCGGTTGTATCAATCCGTTCGT
>JBKJLR010000019.1:0-7705 GCA_046596865.1 Chitinophagaceae bacterium | reverse complement strand
GGCAATCATAACTGGTATTGAACACGGGGCGGGCAGCTTGCACCGTCAACTTACCCTTGAAAACATTGTTACCCAGGTCTTGTTCTATATTGAGCAGGAAATTACATTGTATTTTTTCTCCGGGTTGAAAAACATCATTTGTCCATCTGCGATTATTCAGAAAATTTGTTAACGCTGTTTGTAATGTCTGAAATACTTTTTTATCTACCTGGGTGCTTACCTTGGAAGTTATCACGGTAAGACGAGCCTGTATTTCCTGTGCCCGTACAACTACAGCCAAAAAGACAAAAGCAAAACTTATAATTATTTTTTTATACATAATACAGACGGATTATAGTATCAACAATATCCTTTGCCACCTCCCGTTTTGATTTAGTATCAAAATGGAATTCCTGCCCTCCTTTTTCGAAAATAGTGATCTTATTAGTATCAAGCCCGAAGCCGGCACCCGGATCATTTAAAGAATTTAGTACGATCATATCGGCATTTTTCTTATTCAGTTTATCCATCGCATGCTGTTTCTCATTGCTTGTTTCTAAAGCAAATCCCACCAGTACCTGGCCTGCTTTTTTCTTCTCTCCCAGGCTCTTTAAAATATCCTGCGTCTTCGTAAGTTCAAGAGTTAATTTTTCTTCCTTCTTTTTTATTTTTTCTTTTGCCGCCGTAACCGGTGCATAATCCGCCACAGCAGCTGCCATGACAGCAATATCTGTTTTTTCAAATGCATCAGCGGCTGCTTTATACATTTCTGCTGCTGTTTTTACCCTTACCAGCGAAATTCCAATAGCAGAAAAATCAAGCTGCGATGGACCCATTATTAATGTAACAGCAGCCCCACGATCGTATAATTCTTTTGCGATGGCCATGCCCATTTTCCCGGAAGAATGATTTCCAATAAAACGAACGGGGTCGATGGGTTCGTATGTGGGACCCGCAGTTACTATTGCTTTTTTACCTTCCAGCGGTCTCGTCTGTGGCGAGGTCAAAAAAAAATTTGTGATTAAGTAATCAACAATCTGCTCCGGTTCCGCCATTCTGCCTTCTCCATACAGACCACTGGCCAGGTCACCTTTTTCTACCGAAATGATCTTATTACCAAATGATTCAATTTTTTTCAAATTCTCCTTTGTTGCCGGATGGAGCCACATGTCTTCATCCATAGCCGGGGCCACTACCACCGGGCAGGTGGCAGAAAGATAAGTGGCCAGTAAAAGATTATCGCATTGACCATTCGCCATTTTAGCCAGGGTATTGCAGCTAAGTGGTGCAATCACCATCACATCGGCCCATCGCCCCAGCATTACATGATTGGCCCAGCTTTGTTCATCAAACAAATCAACCAGTACAGCATTGCGGCTAAGCGTTGATAGAGTAAGAGAGGAAACAAAATCTTTTGCTGACGGGGTGATAACAACTTTGACCTCCGCCCCTGCCTTTACCAAAAGACGGACCAGGTAAATGGACTTATAAGCAGCGATGCTGCCAGTAATACCTACTAAAATCTTTTTCCCTTTTATCATGCTATATCAAAAATACCATTTACTAACGAAGGTGTTAACAGCGAAAACATCACTCTAAAAGTAAAAAAGCGACGGAAATCCATCGCTGTAAAAACTTATTATTCTGCCTTTCCGGAATTAACTGAAAAGTTCATCATCACCTCTGCGGAAATAAACTTTATCGTCTAAAAATTCCTGGGTAGCCAGTAATGCCGGGTTAGGCATTCTTTCATAAGCCCTTGAAATTTCGATCTGTTCTTTGTTCTCATGAATCTCTTCAAGACTGTCTGTATGGCTGGCAAATTCTTCCAGTTTGTTGTGCAGTTCTTCCTTCAGGGAAATATTGATCTGGTTAGACCTTTTACCAATAATAGATATGGACTCATACAGGTTACCTGTCTTACCCTTTATTTCATCAAGGTTGCGGGTCTCTACATTGTTGGTGATGCCTGCACTAAGCTGCCGTCTTAATTTGCTCATTATTTAAATTTTTAATATTGGTTTGCGATAAATTTAAAAAATCATCTGCTTCTTTTTTCAATTTACTGTCTGGAAAACGGTCAGTAAATTCATTACATTCTGTGATAACCTGCTCAAATCGTTCTATCTTTTTCTCCTCAACACTCAGTTCTGCAAAGCGATAATACGATTTTATGATCATCAGTTTGTACTCATCCCCTTTCATTGATTCCGGGTAGGCATTTAATAGGGTTGCAAAAGCCACACCAGCCGCCCTGAACTGTCCCACATCATAATACAACCGGGCACTCATAAAATCTTTCACTTCCAGTTTTGCCCTGCAAATATCTATGATTTCAGTTGCATCCTTATTTCTTAATGATCCGGGATGGGTGTTAATAAAAGTCTGCATCATCCCCATAGCTTTTATGGTATTAGTTTGATCCAGTTCAGGCTTAGGAGATTGTTTGTAATAAGAATAAGCCCTCATATAATCCACTTCTTCGGCCTTTAGGCTGTTTGGGAATATTTCCAGGTAACTTTTAAAAAGGTTCTCTGCACTCAAATAATCCTCCAGGTAATATGCACTATAGGCATATTTGTAATATATATCCTCAAATTCTTTACTGGTTTTGTAGTAAGGCATTACATCCTCATACAACTGCTGGGCAAGGGTATATTTCTTTTTTACATAATACTGCTCAGCAATACGAAGTTTATAGGCGGGGTCGGGATTCTTAAGAATTTTACTCATACCGCCGCCACAACTACTTAAAATAAGGCCTGCTATTATAATCCAGATACATTTCATAAAGTATATGTGCCCGCCCGAACGTTACGTCCGGAACGGGCGGGCAAAGTTAACAGTTACCGGCAAATTTTGCATAAAAATTATAAGCAGCCAAAGCCCGGCAGTTAAGGTTATTATAATTCGTTTGGAGAAGGATTTGGGAGGATGAAGTTGCAGGCAACAGTAGTGCTTTTCAGGATGGTTAGAAGTGTACCAGTAATATTATCAATTGCAAATACCCGACACCAACTTTCCCCAAAAAATCTATGCAAAAAAAACCCTCCCGAAATCCGGGAGGGTGTATTATTTCAATAGTATCAACTATTAATTATTCTTACGAAGATTTGGATGAGGAGGCTCAACGTTATTAGGTCCATCTTCACCATCTGCAGCTGCACGGAGGTCAACTGTATTACAATCACCACCTTCCTGGCCGTAGTTGAAGATAAAGCGGTCTGCACTGATACCTTCTTTGTCAACCATGTGGTTAATAACTGCATTTACATGATCCCAGCTTAACTGCTGCTCTTTCTTATTAGAAGAGCAATAACCAATTACCACTACTTTACAACCTGGGTTGTTACGCAGTCTTCCGGCTACAGTAGCAAGAGCAGCTTTAGCATCATCATCCAGTTTGTTAGAACCAGCTTTGAAAGCTATACTTGGTAATGAACCAACCAGCTCAGAGCAAGTTTTCATCGGAGGAGCAATACCCGCACATCCTTCAGGACATGGGCATTTACCAATTCCGTCTGCATCAACAGGCTGACAATATGTTGGAGTGATCAACTCTTTATCCTTACAATCAGGTACACCGTCACCATCAGTATCTTTCGTTACACCATGGCTGTCAACAGGGCAACCTGCAGGAGTTTGTTCCTGGTCGAACTGGTCTGTTATACCATCACCATCAGTATCAGGCAAAACTGGCTTTGGCAAACGCATCAACCGTGGGTTGCGGATTTCGCTGTATGCATAATCCAGTGGGTTCAGCCACCAAAGCGGCTCAACTGATTTAGCACCAAGATTAATATTTAAACCAAGACTTAAATAGTTATAAGAATCGAAGTCACGGGTAAGAACAGCATCTCCAAATGCATGCTCCTGCCAGCGTTGGCCATCTAACAGATCATCTTTTATAAAAGTCCACCTGTCTTCAATAGCAAGGTTAATTCTGTTGCTTAATTTGAAGGCTACTCCACCACCGACTGTACCAGAAGGCTTGAAAGTATCGCCAAATAATTTAGGACGACGATCACCCTGATTTTCAGCAGGAGTTTCATAACTATCATCCTGCAAATCTTTTAATTGCCTGATTTTCGATTTGCGATCATCAAATGAAGCTTGTGCAATAGTATTATAATTATACTTTGTAGCTCCATTAAGAGCATTCACTTTTGTATCATATATAGATCCGCCAACACCACCGATCAGGTAAAGATTATACCCTGTTTTGGCTTTATGGAAACGTATATTATTTAAAGTAACAATTCCTTCCAGGGATAAATCCTGCACTTTAGTTTTATAGTTATAGTAAACTTGTTCAAACGGAGTAGTAACTAAGCCTGTTGAAGAAGAAACAACCTGGCGAACACCACCTAAGCCAGTTACCTGCCGTGGTGCAGAGTATCTTTGAGCCGGGTTAACAATACCAGATCCATATGCTGTATTTTTTGCATAATTCTCAGTTGATCTGAAATGCTGACCTTTACCAACACCATACAAATATTCAAGACGCATTGAGAAGATGTAACCAAAGGCTTTTCTTACATGCACTCCAAAACCTGGAGAGAAAAATTTGGCAGGTACATCTCCACTTACAGTGAATAAACCACCTTTAATACCAAGTTCCCACTGATTACGTGGTTTTGCAGGAAAATTATAAGTTCCGTTCAAAAACTCAGAATGCTGAGACATTCTTTTGGAAGGAACAAGAGAAGAATCTTTAACGTCATAACTGGCTCCAACTCTTTGTGAGAAACCATAAGACGCTAACAGACAGCAGATGCCTGCCAGAATTAAATACTTTTTGCTTGCCATAACTAAGGATTAAGATTTGAGAAACATTGTCCAAATAATACGCAAAAATAGAGATTGAGGACTAATTACCAAATTTTTATGATAAAATTTTGACTATTTTTCTATTATTAATTTTTCCGTTACATAGGCAGCAGTTGGCTTGATTTTGCTGCATTATAATATTTTTAATTTTTTGCGGCTTAAATTGCCCGTTTTAGGAATGAATTTACCCACCGATTTAATACGCAATGAACTTAAAATCTTTGAAACGAGATTTAAAGAGGCAGTAGAGAGCCGGGCACCTTTGCTGGATCGCATTATGCGTATCATCGTAAAACGCAAAGGGAAGCAATTAAGACCCATGTTTGTACTCTTAACCGCCAAATTATGCGGGGAAGTAACCGAACCCGCCTATCGGGCAGCTTCACTCGTAGAGCTTTTGCATACCGCCACCCTGGTACATGACGATGTGGTAGACGACTCCATGGAACGACGTGGTTTTTTTTCGACGTATGCACTTTGGAAAGCAAAAGCGAATGTGCTGATTGGTGACTACTTGCTGGCGAAAGGTCTCCTTCTCTCCCTGGATAATAGTGATTACGAAGTACTGCATATTCTTTCTGATGCAGTACGGAAAATGAGTGAGGGGGAATTATTACAAATGCAAAAAGCCCGGAGTTTGAATTTGAATGAAGAGGTGTATTATGAAATTATCCGGAATAAAACAGCTTCTTTACTGGCTTCTGCCTGTGCGGCAGGTGCATGGAGCAGCAGCAAGGATAAAATTATTACAGAAAAAATGAGAATGTTTGGAGAAAATACCGGGATGGCTTTTCAGATAAAAGATGACCTCTTTGACTATGCCAGTGATAATGTTGGCAAACCGACCGGCAATGATATCAAAGAAAAAAAATTGACACTGCCGCTAATTTATACGCTTAACAATGTTGAAAAAGAAATTCGCAGAAAAATTATTTACATTGTAAAAAATAATAACCGGGATAAAGAAAAAGTGAAATGGGTAATAGATAAAGTGGAAGCCACCGGCGGTATTGTTTACGCTATTGAGAAAATGAATTTGTATAAGAAAGAGGCCATCAGCATACTTCATCAATTTCCTGAAAGCCCTGTCAGGAAAGGACTAGAAGACATGGTGCTGTATGTAACAGACCGCAAATATTAATTACTGATTGAAAAGTTTGACTTGATTTATTTTAATGATGCAAAAGAGATGGAATATATTGTCTGCTGAGGAGAATAAAGTAAATGCATTGCAGCAGTCACTTAAAATCCATCCTGTTCTTTGTAAAATTTTAGTACAACGTGGAATAGAAACATTTGAACAAGCCAAAGATTTTTTTCGTCCGCCACTAACGGAGCTGCATAGCCCATGGCTGATGAAGGATATGGAAAAAGCGGTGGACAGAGTTATCGCTGCTATAAACCGGGATGAAAAAATTCTTGTCTTTGGCGATTACGATGTGGATGGCACTACTTCAGTAGCCTGCCTATACCAGTTCCTGAAAAAAATTCATTCCAATCTTGATTTTTACATACCCCACCGTTACCGGGAAGGATATGGTGTAAGCAAGGCAGGAATTGACTTTGCAAAAGAGAATGGTTTCACTTTAATCATTTCATTGGACTGTGGTATAAAATCAACGGACCTTATTGCGTATGCAAAAGAACTGGGAATTGAATTTATTGTTTGCGACCATCACCTGCCGGATGATATTCTACCCCCGGCTATTGCGATACTCAACCCTAAGCAAAAAGATTGCAATTATCCCTTTAAAGATTTATGTGGTTGTGGTGTTGGATTTAAACTAATCTGTGCACTGGCAGAAAAAATGAACCTGCCGGCAGATGCTGCATACGAATACCTTGATTTACTAGCCACCGCTATCGCCGCTGATATTGTTCCAATAATGGGAGAGAACAGGATATTAGCTTACCATGGGTTAATAAAAGCCAATACGAATCCCAATAACGGTATAAAGGCCCTGGCAAAACTTAGTGGTCTTACAACAAAATTGGAAATCACCAATCTTGTTTTCATGATTGCGCCGAGAGTAAATGCGGCAGGCCGGATGGATGATGCAAAAAAAGCCGTGCAGATGTTTGTAGCAGAATCAGAAGAAGAAGCATTGCACTATGCTGAAATGCTGCACAGTGATAATACGGATAGAAAAGAAGCAGATAAAACTATAACAGAAGAAGCATTGGCGTTGATCGCCGGAAATGATGCATGGAAAAACCGGAGATCAACAGTGCTGTTTCAACCGCACTGGCATAAAGGTGTGGTCGGTATTGTAGCATCCAGAGTTATTGAAACATATTACCGGCCAACCGTTGTGCTGACTCAATCCGGCGAATATGCAGCAGGCAGTGCCAGAAGTGTTCCCGGTTTTAATTTATACGAAGCCATTCATGCCTGCAGGGAACATCTCCTGGGTTATGGCGGCCACTTTGCAGCCGCAGGTATGACATTAGAACTTGACCAGGTAAATGCTTTCCGGGAAAAATTTGAAGAAGTTGTTTCTTCTACTATATTACCGGAACAATTAATACCTGTAATTGTGATTGATGCAGAAATTTCATTAAAGGATATTAAACAATCATTTTATGATATTCTCTGCCAGATGGAACCATTCGGTCCGGAAAATCTTCGCCCTGTTTTTATTGCAAAAAATGTAACAGACAGTGGCTGGTCAAAGATTGTAAAGGAACAGCATATACGTTTTTCTCTTACACAGGATAATACAACGATTACCGGAATCGGGTTTGGTATGGCTGATAAATTTTCACTGCTCCAACAAAAAAAGCCCGTGGATATTGTTTTCAAAATTGATGAGAATGAATGGAACGGGGGAAAAAAATTACAAATAAGAGTAATAGATTTTAAATTAAGCGACGTCTAATCTTTCTCAGTCGTAAA
>JBKJLR010000097.1:0-4488 GCA_046596865.1 Chitinophagaceae bacterium | reverse complement strand
CAAATTTGAAAACTTCTCTTATTTCCACATTGGCAACAATCCTCTCCTGTACTTTTGGCTCCAGCATACCTTCCATGGCACTCTTTACTTCTTCGATGGCATTATAGATGATGGAGTACATTTTTATTTCGATACCGGCGTTGTCCGCCAGCTTAGATGCCTGCAAAGAAGGACGAACATTAAATGCAATAACGATAGCATCTGATGCTTCCGCCAGTACAATATCACTTTCATTAATCTGGCCAACCCCTTTGTGAATTACACTTACTAAAATTTCCGGGGTAGAAAGTTTTTGCAGTGAATCGCTCAATGCTTCTACGGAACCATCCACATCACCTTTGATGATTACTTTCAGTTCTTTAAAGCTACCTAGTGCCAGTCGACGGCCAATTTCATCAAGTGTAATATGTTTCTTGGTTCTGATTCCCTGCTCTCTCAGGATCTGTGCACGGCGGTAAGCAATTTCTTTTGCTTCAGCTTCATCTGAATATACTTTGAATTTTTCACCTGCCTGTGGCGCACCATTCAATCCTAATATTACAGCAGGTGCTGAAGGACCAGCTTTTTCTTCTTTCTTATTCCTTTCGTTGAACATGGCCTTTACCCGGCCAAAATACTGACCACTCACAATCAAATCACCAGGATGTAATGTTCCGTTTTCCACTAACAATGTTGCGACATATCCACGGCCTTTATCCAATGAAGCTTCAATGATTGTACCGGTAGCTTCCCGGTCAGGGTTTGCTTTCAGATCCAGAATTTCTGATTCCAGCAAAATTTTCTCCAGCAATTTATCAATATTCAATCCCTTCTTGGCAGCAATTTCCTGGCTTTGAAATTTACCACCCCACTCTTCTACCAGGATGTTCATTTGCGAAAGCTGCTCATATATTTTTTTTGAATTAGCTCCGTCTTTATCAATTTTATTGATGGCAAATATCATCGGCACCCCAGCTGCCTGTGCATGGCTGATGGCTTCCCGGGTCTGTGGCATTACCGCATCATCCGCCGCAATTACAATTACTGCAATGTCAGTAACCTTGGCACCCCTTGCCCTCATCGCTGTAAACGCTTCGTGACCGGGTGTATCCAGGAAAGTGATTTGTTTTCCATTAGCCACTTCTACCTGGTAAGCGCCTATGTGCTGCGTGATACCACCAGCTTCACCTGCTACTACATTTGCACTTCTTATGTGATCGAGTAATGATGTTTTACCGTGGTCAACGTGGCCCATGATAGTAACAATGGGAGAACGGAATTTCAAATCACCTTCCTCATCCTCTTCATTTTCCTCCTCCATTTCCATTTGCTTCTCCATGTCAATAAACTCGACATCAAAACCAAACTCGCTGGCTACAAGTTCTATTACCTCTGCATCTAACCGCTGGTTGATAGACACCATGATACCGAGACCCATACACTTGCTGATGACTTCAGCAAAACTCACATCCATCAGGTTAGCCAGCTCACTTACACTTATGAATTCCGTTACCTGTAATTTATTGTCATCCCCCGTTTCGCCCTGTGCATCGGCCATCTCTTGTCTTTTCTCCCGACGCATTTTTGCTTTCAGGTTCTTACCGCGGCCACCGCCTCCGGCCAATTTAGCCTGAGTCTCCTGTATTTTACGCTGAATTTCTTTTTCGTCAATCAGTTTATCTTCTCTGCGTCCACCGGTGCCGGTGCTACGTCCGCCTGTACTGCGATTTCCACCACCACTTGTGCCACCACGGCCACGATTAAAATTGCTGCCGCCTGTGCCAGTGCTGCCACCACCCGGCCTTCTATCTCCAGCCGTATCTTTATTAATAAAAATTTCCCTGCGACCAGTGTCTTTTTTCTCTATGGGAATACGTTTTCTTTTTTTCTTTTCGTCTTTTACCGGTCTTGTGTCATTATCAACCGGCAAATCAATCTTTCCAAGGATCTTTGGCCCGGTTAGTTTTTCTACTTCAATGTTTTCTATAACAGCTGGCTGATCTTCTGCAACAGCTTCTTCTTTGGCCTGTATTTCTTCTACAACTGTTTTTACCGGCTCCTCTTCTTTCTGTACCTTTTTTGCTTTGCCTTTAGTTGGCTTTTCTTCTTCAACAGGTTTGGGCTCTTCTTCTTTTTTTGCTTTAATTATTTTCTTAGGCCGTGTTGATGAATCAATAGTAGAGAGATCAATTTTCTTAACCAGTACAGGCCCTTCTATTTCGGGTGCTTCTATTTTTACTACTTCTTCTTCTTTTTTAGCCTCTTCGACTTTAACCGGTTTCGTTTCCTCCACAGGTTTTATTTCTTCTTCTTTCTTTACTATTTTGGGAGTATACTTCTCTTCTTTTTTGAAACTTATCTCTTCATCCTCTTTTTTCTTTTTGGCTTCGACCTGGGTGCCTTTGGGCAATTCAAGCTGATCGCTTTTAATTTTTGCGGCCTTGTCACTTGAAAATTCCTGTTGCAATGAACGGTACATATCCTCCGTCAGCTTTGAGGTAGGCTTCAGTTCATCTTTGGGAAATCCTTTCGCTATCAGGAAATCACTAATAGTGTCCTGACCAACGTTAAATTCTTTGGCCGCAGCTAATAATCTGGGAAGTTTTAATTCTGGCATTCGTTTTTATTAATGTGGCAATGTGGAAAATGTGGAAGTGTGGAAATGTATTTTCACATTCTCACATCATCTCATTTACACATTTGTTTTATTCTTTTTCAAATTCTTCTTTCAATACTCTTCTTACATCAGCTATTGTTTCTTTTTCCAGGTCCGTTCTTCTTTCCAATTCCTCCGGCGTCAGGTTCAGTACACTTCTTCCGGTATCACAACCCACTCTTTTCAGTTCATCAATAACCCAGGTTTCAATTTCATCGCTGAATTCTTCCAGGTCAATATCAAATTCTTCTACTTCCCCTTCATTATCACGGTACACATCCAGTTCATAACCCGTGAGATCACAAGCCAGTTTGATATTTACACCCCGGCGACCGATAGCCAGTGAAACCTGGTCAGGCTTCAGGTAAACATTGGCATGTTTCGCTTCATTATCCAGTTCCATACTAGTAATCTTTGCCGGCGTCAATGAACGTTGTATTAACAATTGAATATTACTTGTCCAGTTGATGACGTCGATGTTTTCATTCTTCAATTCCCGGACAATACCATGAATCCGGCTTCCTTTCATTCCCACACAAGCCCCTACCGGGTCAATACGGTCATCATAAGATTCTACAGCAACTTTAGCTCTTTCTCCGGGATCCCTCACAATTTTCTTTATCACAATCAACCCGTCAAAAATTTCCGGAACTTCTATCTCCAACAACTTGGCCAGAAACTCCGGCGATGTTCTGGAAAGAATAATTACCGGGCTATTATTCTTCATATCCACCTTTTTTACTACAGCCCGGATACTTTCCCCTTTTTTAAAATAATCCTGTGGTATTTGTTCACTCTTTGGGAGAATCAGTTCATTGCCTTCTTCATCCAGCAATAGAATTTCTTTCTTCCACACCTGGTACACTTCTGCACTGATGATTTCTCCAGTTCTGTCGCCATATTTTTTAGCCAGCACATTTTTCTTCAAATCGCTGATACGGCTGGCTAATGTTTGCTTGGCAGCCAGGATAGCCCGGCGACCAAAATCAAGCAGGTCAATTTCTTCATACAGTTCTTCTCCCACTTCAAAGTCTGGTTCTATCTTCACTGCATCAGAGTAAGCTACCTGGGCCAATGGATCCTCTACTTGTCCATCTTCCACAATCATCCTGCGGCGGATGATTTCAAGATCACCTTTCTCAGCGTTTACAATAACATCAAAATTATCATCGCTGGTATACTTTTTACGCAGCAGGGTTTTAAATACGTTTTCTACCACTTTCATCATTGTGGGGCGGTCAATATTTTCCGCTTCTTTAAAATCCTGGAACGCATCTATCAGGTTAATACTTGACATAACACATAACTTTTAGAATTTAATTTGAATTTTTGTTGTTTTTATATCCGAAAAAGATATAGTGTGTTGCACTGTTTCCATTTTCTTGCCTTTGCCTCTGGTTTCTTCTATCACAATATCAGCTTCTGTTGCACTTATCAATTTGCCTTCTTTTTTATCTTCTTCTTTATCTATTACTTCCACAAACCGGCCGATGTTCTTCAGGTATTGGCGGTGTAGCTTCAGCGGCTCATCCAGCCCGGGTGATGAAACTTCCAGGGAAAAATCACCATCGGGATACAAATTCTCTTCTTCCAGTTGCCTATAGAGGCGGCGGTTATATTGAACCAACTTTTCAATGCTAACTCCCTGGTCACCATCGATAAATACTTTAATGTTATTTATCGGCTTAATCCTCACTTCTACCAGAAAAACATCCGGTTCGGAGTTGATTAGACCCCTAACCCGTTGTTCCAATGCCTGTATTTGTGCTTCTCCGTTCATGTGGTATAAAAGAAGAAGGGAACGGCCTCGTTCCCTTCTTACTGCTATTTCCGGTGCAAATATAGGGAAAAGG
>JBKJLR010000062.1:0-4386 GCA_046596865.1 Chitinophagaceae bacterium | reverse complement strand
AAAAGTAGTGGGATCTCATACAAATATGTTTGGCGGTATGGCGGGTGATGATATGACATTTACCGGTACCTATGCATTTACATACAATCAATCTACTGATTATGGTATGGCGGTTCTGGTCTTAAATGAAGACAAGGTTAGTTTGCATGGTATGGCCATCTCTGGCTGGAAGCCAATAGGCGTTACCAGAACCGTTACAAAAAGTGAAGGCAATATGATATATGCAATAGATAACGAACCGGCACTTGATATGTACATGCGGTATCTCGGAAGTGATTTACCATCCGATGATAATAAACTTGAATTTTTCGAGAACTTAGGAAATCAATACCCTTTTCAAATTGAAAGAAAAGATAGAGAGCCATTAATGTGCAATCCCATTGGATTCGATAAAGAAAAAAGGGCACTCGTCTGTGAAACTAATATTCAACAAGGTTCCAAATTTCGTTTTTCTACTCCTCCAGATTTTGACATCGTTGAAACGGTAATTAATAACGCAACTGAAATTAAAAATACAGTTCAAGCCGATGCAGATGCCGTCCTGATATTTTCCTGTGCAGGCAGATTGGCGGCACTGGGCCCCATGGCACAACAGGAAAATGATGGTTTAGCGGAAGTTTGGAATTCGCCTATGGCAGGTTTTTATTCTTATGGAGAATTTGGAAGGTCTGTCAATGGTAAACATGAATTTCATTCTACCACCAACAGTTGGGTGGCATTAAAAGAAAAATAAAAAACTGGGTCGCCAACCTTTAAGAGACTGGCAATCCTTAAGCAAAAACAAAGAAACAACTTAAAAACTAAAAACAATCTATATGATCAAAGCAACAGTTTTATACGGACACCCCTCCAGCCCGGAAGCATTTGAAAAATATTATGCAGAAAGTCATTCGCCACTTGTGGGCAAAGTGCAGGGAATTGTAAAAGCAGAATTAACAAAATTTCTGCCGAATGCTGATGGAACCGCAGCAGCTTATTACCGGATGGCGGAACTTTATTTTGCAGGAGCTGCCGAAATGCAGCAGGCGATGGGCTCACCGGAAGGGCAGGCATTGGCTGCTGATCTGCCAAATTTTGCATCGGGTGGTGCAACGGTAATAATGGGAGTTGTAGAAAATTAAATTTAATAAAAACATGAAAGCAAAATCAATCAAAGGAAATTCTCCTTCAGAAATTCAAACCGCTTTGCAGCAAAGTATGACCGATGGTTTCAAACCCACACTGGCCATTGTGTTTTTATCTCTCAAACAAGACATAACTGAAGTTTCCAATGTGCTGGATACAGCAGGAATAGTTGTTTGTGGTTCCACCAGCAATGGAGAATTTATTGATGAAGAAATTGGCAAAGGTTCCATTGCCATCTTGTTACTGGATATGAACCGGAACTATTTCACTGTTTTATTTGATGAGTTTCCCGAAAAAAATTACCGGGAAATAACGCAGGGGATGGCTAAAAAAGCTTTGGAAAAATTTTCAACTCCAGCCTTTCTTATAGCAGGAAGCAATTTGGAAACAGATGCTGAAAAACTATTGTTTGGCTTTGAAGATATCATTGGCAAACAGGTAAATGTATATGGTGGAATGGCTGGTGATGATTTTACTTTTACGGAACAATTTGTATTTACGAATGGCAAATCCAGTAAACGGGGAATTGTTGCCATAGTATTGGATGAAAGTAAAATAAAAATAAAAGGAATAGCTACCTGTGGCTGGAAACCCATGGGTACGGAAAAAACAGTTACCAAAAGCGAAGGTAACCGGCTTTATACCATTGAGGATATGACTGTAATGGAACTCACTAAAAAATACAGCGGTATCGAAAACCTGAATAAAGATAATCCGGCAGTTATGATGGAAATAGCTACTAATTTTCCCTTGCAATTACAAAGGGAAAAAGGTGCCCCGGTGATGCGGCCCGGCCTGGTAGTAAACTGGGAGGATGGTTCATTTATCTGCAGCGGCTCTGTACCGCAAGGTGCAAAAGTCCGTTTCTCCCTGCCGCCCGATTTTGATGTTATTGAAAAAGTGGTGGAAGGTATTGAAGGATTGAAAGCAACAGAAATGCCGGAGGCCGATGCGGTGATAATGTATAGTTGCGCCGGCAGGCTAATGTCCCTGGGGCCATTGATGAGCAAGGAAATTGAAGGCGTAAAAAACGTATGGAATGTACCGATGGCCGGAATGTTCTCCAATGCAGAACTGGCAAGGGCAACTGATGGAAATTTGGAAATGCATAACCTGACTACTTGTTGTGTAGCATTAAAAGAAAAATAATTTTTAACCAGGCTTCTCTTAACCGCAGAGAACAAGAGAAGCTGAGGTTTCGCAGAGTTACTCTGCGTTAACTCTTTTAACTCATGTTCTCTGCGGTTAATAAATGAACCAGCACTTACAAAACATACTAACTATTATTCAGCAAGATGAAAACTTATCTGCTGAACAAAAAGCAGCCATTTCCAAATCACTAAAAGATGCAGACAAGGAATTAGAAATTACGGCATTTAAATTAGACAGAACAGAAAAAGTAAAACGAACCACCGCTATATTATTAGAAGAAACTATTGAGGAACTTGAGCAGAAAAGAAAAGCCATTGAAGAAACAAATTCGGCGCTGACTAAATCGCTGGAAGAATTAAAAGCTGCCCAGGCACAATTGATTCAATCAGAAAAAATGGCCAGCCTTGGCGAACTCACAGCAGGCATTGCCCATGAAATTCAAAATCCGTTGAACTTCGTCAATAATTTCAGCGAAGTAAGTAAAGAGTTGCTGGATGAAATGAAAACAGAATTAGACCTGGGTAATGCAGCCGATGCTAAAGAAATTGCCAATGATGTAATTCAGAACTTAGAAAAAATAAATCACCACGGCAAACGGGCTGATGCAATTGTAAAAGGAATGTTGCAACATAGCCGGAGTAGTAGCGGTGTAAAAGAGGCAACTGATATTAATGCGTTGTGTGATGAATATTTACGGCTAACCTATCATGGCTTACGGGCTAAAGACAAATCTTTTAACGCTACTATCAAAACTGACTTTGATGCGAGCATCGGTAAAATAAATGTGTTGCCACAGGATTTAGGAAGAGTGATACTGAATTTACTGACTAACGCATTTTATGCAGTCAATGAAAAGCAGAAGCAAAACATTCCGGCTTATGAGCCGACTGTTAAAATGAAAACGACCCAGAATCCGCCGACTGGCGGAGGCAGGGGGGCCGAGATTAGAATATCTGATAACGGCAATGGCATCCCTCAAAAAGTATTAGATAAAATCTTTCAACCCTTCTTCACCACGAAGCCCACCGGGCAGGGAACAGGATTGGGCTTATCATTAAGTTATGATATTGTAAAAGCACATGGCGGAGAATTGAAAGTGGAGACTAAGGAAGGAGACGGCACAACATTTATTATTTCATTACCGCTTAATAACATTTGATGAAGATTACCAAACAACTGGAAAAAGAAATTAAAGCCTTAATGGATGACTATTGGAATTCCTATTTTACCGGAGATATCAAGCATTGGGGTAAATACCTGGTGAATGACTACCGTAATATTGGTGGCACAAAGGAAGAAATCTGGAACAGTAAAAAAGAGATTCTTGATTATACTCATGCCATAATTGATCAAATGGTGGGGCAGGCGGAGATAAGGAATAAGACTTTGCAGATCATTCCTTATGATCCTTATATAATGGTACATGAGTTTATGGATCTGCACATTAAAGTATCGGGCAAATGGACTTTCTATGGAAAATTCAGGCTGTCATCTTTGATACAAAAGACAACTAAAGGATGGCAAGTTTTACATCAGCATGGCTCCTATCCCGATTCAAAAACAGAAGAAGGAGAGGCCTTTGCATTTGATGAAATAAAAGCGGAAAATATAAAGCTGAAAGATGCCGTAAAACGCCGAACCATTGAACTGGAAGAAAAAAACCGGGAACTTGAAATAGAAACAGCATTAGAAAAGGTCCGTGCTATTGCAATGGGTATGAAGCAACCGGCTGATATGCTGGAAGTATGTAAAACTATTTCCGGGCAGTTGAAGCAGCTTGGTGTAAAAGAAATACGCAATGTGCAAACAGCTATCATTAATGAAATTAATAGCACTTATCTCAACTACGAATATTATACAAAACACAAAAAACTTTTGACAACATAATTAGATTACAAGAATCATAGAATACAAAACAAGTTTGCCGGGCAGATGCTTACCGGCGCAGAAGAATTATTTACCGAAACACTGAAAGGTAAAAAACTGAAAGACTGGTATGCATATCAGCAAACAACCAATCAATTTGTAGATAAGTATTTGGAGCAAGCTGAATCACTCAACTACTATTGGTACTCATTGGGACCGGTTGCTTTAGGCATTTCAACTTAT
>JBKJLR010000135.1:0-5242 GCA_046596865.1 Chitinophagaceae bacterium | reverse complement strand
GTTAAAAGCCGTTGTTACAATATGGTTCGAGGCTACGCCTCTATTCCTTTACAGTAGTATTGTTATCTCTTTCTAACTGCTTAATCGTTCTCTTCGCCGCCTCCAGTCTTATTTTTTTATTTTTCTCCACCATTATTTTTGTTATCCACTTTTCTAACCTGTGATGTAGTGGCACAAGCAAAGCGCCAATGCCAATAAGGATCAGTAACATTAAAACCGGTGAATCATTTGTTGCATGTGCCAAATAAGGATGAATAAAAAGATTTATGAATTCAAACACAGCCAACAAACCAAGTACACAAAAGAACTCAATGAACTTTGTTTTTACAAGGATGCTGCGGCTTAACGTAAAAAATAAAATAAGAAATGTAATGAGTGCAACTGCAATACCTGCGTATTGAAGATTATGTTTACGATCTTCTTCATCTTTTAATCTTTTAACTTCCAGTTCTTGTTGTCTCATTTTCTCATCAAAAACAAGGCGCTGCATATCCTGCTTTTTTTCCTGGCTAAATAAGGAATCATTCATGGCGGCAGCAATATCCCCATAGAAAAAAGCACTATCTGCATTGTGATTTCTGTAATAGCGGGAAAGAAACTTTGCACCATCATGAATTTCCTGAGTGAAGCTTCTTTCGTTGGCAACTGCTATTGATGCTTTCGCATAAAACAATGCTGAATCTTTTTGGTTCAGTTGGTGAAAAACTTTGGCAACAGTTAAATATGCAAACGAAAGATTTAAATAATTTTCTGAATTTCTCAAAAGATGAAAACTTAATTGAGAATAGGTAAGTGCAAGCCTGGGTTGACCTGTTTTAAAATAAATATCGCCAAGCTCACTTAAGGCAACACCTGCCATCCTCGGATAATTTATTTGAGTTGCCATATTGTAGGATTGCAGGGCAAACAAAGTGGCAGAGTCATAGATCATTAAGTAGTTATAACACATAGAGAGATTGACCAGTACAGTGGATATCAAATCTTTATTATCTAACTTCTCTGCAATATTTTTGGCTTTGAACAAATATCGCAAGGCAAGACGGTAATCGCCCTGGTCTCTATAAACCGTACCAATATTATTGAGGTTTCTATGTTCACCATCGGGATTATTGATTTTCTCATTGATCTTTAATGCTTCTAACCAGACCGCCAACGCTTTTGCATAATTGTTGACAACAATATATGAATTCCCAATTCTGTTTAAACTAATAGCTTCTCCTTTTTGGTAATGAATGCGGCGGGAGAGTTCCAATGCCTGCATAGCCAAAGTCATTGCTGTATCTGGCTTTGACTCTGCAAGTTTGAAAGCCAAATCTGATAAGATCAATACCCGACCCGTGTCTGTTTTTTCTTTTTTCAATAGCTGCTTTAAACTATCAATTTCATGCGTTTGAGCTTGAGTATTTGTAATGCTAAGGGTAAAAAATAATAGCAGTAAATTTTTTTTCATAAGTAATCCATTATCTTTTTCGCCTTCTAAATCATGATAATTGTTATATTATGTTTTGACTCAAAATAAGTAGAACTTAGGTTCGCAAGAGTTAACACACAGTCCGTATCATTTTTTTTCTTTTTGCAATAATAGTTTCAGGCTGTCTTTTGCTCTGTTTGGAGCATTTATAATGCTTATGCAGATGCTCATCAGCAGGAATGAAAATATTCTTTTCATTGCGAAAGTGTTTGGTGCTGTTTACTAGTTTACAGGCAGTAAATGGCATTCCGAATATAATTCATTTCCTAACCCCAACAAGACCAAAGTCTTCTAAAAGTTTAGCATGCTGATTGGTCGCACAAAAAAATGCGAAGCCAAGCTTCGCATTTTTTAAAATTATCAGTAATCAACTTAGAGAACCAGTGTTCCTTCCCTGTAGCCATTTGGTTTTTGAATCACTTTTACGGTTACTTTCTTTTTGGCAGCAAATGCCTGCTCCAGTTTAGTTCTTATATCATCATACACAGCAACCGGGTAGTAGATATTTAAAGTGCCATCAAGATAAGTGGCAGCCTGTTGAATATTATCGTTAGTAGAATAAAAATTTAATTGATAATTGCTGGTAACGGTTTTGTTTACGGGAATCAATGCAACAACTATTTGCAGGGAATGTTTATAGCTGTTAGTTGTACCGTCTGTCGTATTGGAAGCGGTAAAAGTGGTGGCACCAAGACCCTGGAGGTCAAACTGGTCAGTTTTTTCCTGCGCAGGACTATTAAATACTTTGAAGGCCATCTTTCCGGGTGCCGATCCTTTGCTGACATCGGCAGTTTCAGTAGGCTGTGCGGAAACATTCAGGGCACTTACGGTGATACATAACAGGTAGAAAAAAAGCTTCTTCATAATTTTTTGTTTATTGAAAAATACTAATTGATTGAAATAATTTTAAGCCCGTAAAGATACTTAAAAAAGAGTATCCCGGGGTTGTTAAATCACCTTCTTTGTCCACTTTCCGCTCCTGATATAAAGGAAGGAAAGGACGAAAAGCACCGTCCAGTAAAGTAGCTCTGACATCCAGGCCCAGGCTAATGAAAGATCCCAGACCTTTAACACCAGCCACACATACAGGCTATAAAAAATAATAGCAGCTATTTCAATAAAAAGATTTATCCGGGTATTGCCTGTACCCGTAACGGCGTTTAACCAAACGGTGGCAATGGACATGAACAATACGCCGACGGAAACAATCCGGATGATGGGTATAGCATCACCGATAAAAATTTCATCCCGTCCAAAAATGCTTAAAAATAAATGCGGAAACAAATTAAGTATGATGCAGAGGCTAAGAGTGAGGCTAAAACTTAAAATTGTTATTTTTCTAATCAGCAGTTCTACTTTATCTTTTTTCCCCTGGCCAATAATATTACTGACCATCGCATTACTTGTGCTGGCAAAGGCCCAGACAAAAATTCCAAAGAGACCAAAAATATTCCGCATGGTATTGCTGATCGCTAACTCATGCTCCCCTTTATTTTCTATAAGGATGTAGAAAAGTAACCAGGCACCAATACTCAGGAGAAATTGCAGCACCAACGGTGATGATTGACGAAAGACCAGTGCGGCTAATTTATTTTTAAATTTTAAATGATTAAATAAATGAAACCGGAAATTGAATTTTTTATAGTAAATAATGCTGAGTATGATCAGCAACGCCACGACTTCAGCAATAACCGAAGCCACAGCGGCACCGTTGAAGCCCAGTTTTGGGAAACCCCAATGGCCATAAATTAATACATAGTCAAGAAAAATATTAATACCTGCTTCTACGAAAAAGGCGTATTTCATGTAGCGGCTATTGTTGGTACCCACTAAAAAAGCATTTCCCAATTGGAACAAATAAAGAAAAGGCAATCCCCAAATTCTGATTTTTAAAAAGGAGGTGGCGGTAGATTCCACCGTTCCGGATTGTAAAGTAGAATGAAAAAAATACGGCCCTAACAGATAAGTGATCAATATGCCCGCCAGTGCAAAGAACATGGCTATCCAAATGGCTTGTCCTAATAACTTTCCTATTTCTTCCGGACGGTTTTCACCAGCCCGTCGGGAAATCAATCCTTGTAAACCGCTATTCAAACCATTGCCCACCAATGCAAATATTAAATAGAAAACACCGGTAATGCCGGCGGTGCCTAATTCCGATTCACCCAGGCCACTTAGAAAAACATTATTGGTGACAAAGTTTATCTGCGGTACCAGCATGGCGAGACTAATGGGCAAAGCAATCTTTAAAATCTGCCGGTTGGTGATTTCAACTTGTAAACTATTCTGTGGTGCTGCCGTTGCCATAAAAGTTGTACCCCTGAACGTACTTTAATGATTTTTATCAAATGGTAAATGGTAAAGGGCCGGCAAACCTACGAAAAAGAGCTACCCTGACCTATAGCATACGGTTCTTCTTTTTTGGAGCGGTCAGGTGGGGCTTTTTGTCTATTATTGCACGCCGGTAAAACAAACTTTTTGAAACAATTATTTCATATTGAGAATGATCGTAGCGTCAATGATCAGCAAGTACTGTCATTGCGATTGGGAGAAAGGCATGGTTGCTTTGCTATCAGCAATAAATCGGGATCAGAGCTTTACCAGTTGGCATATTGCACCACTGATGGATGGAATGAAAAAGAGTTGACCGCATTTATCACAGCTTATCCATCTCTAAATAATTCATTTCACCAGGTATTGACAGGGTTTGATTCCCCGCAAAGTATAATAATTCCAAAAGAAAAATATCAACAAGAGGAGGCCCGGCTTATATTAAATGTCATGGGTGGTAAGGGCAGCAATGCTTACCTTATTAGTGAATTAATTCCTGAATGGCAACTCGACAATGTGTATGCTATTTCCCTGGATATGCATGAATGGCTCGGGAAAAAATTTCCTTCGGCAACATTCCGTCATCAGTATTCATTGGGAATTAAGAATATTAATGCCGCCACCATGAATGGTAGCTTGCTAGTTGACATAAGAAAAAATGATTTTACCGTAATGGCGGCTAAGAGCAGTACATTTTTATTAGCACAAACCTTTGAGTATTCAACACCAGATGATGTGCTCTATTTTTTACTAAAGATCTGTCAGCAATTTTCCTTATCACCGCAGGACATACAATTACATCTGTCGGGGTTAATAGATCAGCAGTCCTCTTTGTATAAAGAGTTATACCAGTATTTTATCCATGTTCAATTCAGGGATGCAAACTGGAAGACAGAAACTGAATACCCGGCTCATTTTTTTACTTCACTTAATGATTTGGCACAATGCGCATCGTAGGCGGTGAACATAGCGGTAGAAAATTTACTCCGCCCAATAACATGCCCCATACCAGGCCCACAACAGATATTGCAAAAGAAGGATTATTCAATGTGCTTCAGCATCAGCTTGATTTTGAAGAGATGAAAACGCTGGACCTGTTTGGCGGCACCGGCAGCATCAGTTATGAACTGGCATCAAGAGGAGTACCCAATCTTACGATTGTAGAAAAAGACCCTGCCATGTATGAGTTTATCAAAAAGACTTCCGCTTCGTTACGGATAGAAAATATGAAAGCAGTGAAAATGGATGTCTTTAAATTTATAAATCAGTGCACTGATACCTTTGATTTTATTTTTGCCGGACCGCCCTATGCACTGACGGCCATTGACGACCTGCCAAAACAAGTATTCGAAAAGAAATTATTAAAGAAGAACGGTTGGTTTGTTTTGGAACACACACCCCGGAATGATTACAAAACGTTTCCTTTTTACAAATCTGAAC
>JBKJLR010000021.1:0-6338 GCA_046596865.1 Chitinophagaceae bacterium | reverse complement strand
ACGATAAGGCTAATTGACGGACTGCTTTAATACTGATCATGGAATATTAATTACTTGTAAATTTAATTTTAATATTGCGAGATGACAAAAACAAGAATAGAGGCTTTCAGCGATGGAGTAATTGCCATCATAATCACTATTATGGTATTGGAGTTAAAAGTGCCCCACGAGTCAACCTGGGAAGCATTGGAAAATCTATGGCCTGTTTTCATCAGTTATGTTACCAGCTTTGTTATTCTTGGAATTTACTGGGGTAATCATCACCATTTACTCTACACCATAAAAGAAGTAAGAGGAGGTATATTATGGGCTAACCTGAATTTGCTTTTCTGGTTGTCACTTATACCTTTTGCTACAGCATGGATGGGTGAAAATCATTTTGCAAAAAACACCGTCATAATTTATACAGCGCTAGCTGATATTTGCGGTTTAGCATACTTCATTCTTCTGACAGTCATAAAAAAAAGTAACCCTGGTAATGTGGCCCTGCTCCGGGTATTGAACAACCAAACAAAGAAAGGTGTTCTATCTAATATGTTTAATACACTGGCCGTAATCGGTGCTTTTTTTCATCCGGTACTTGCGGGTTGTTTTCTGCTCCTTGTTTTTATTATGTGGCTGATACCTGACAGGAATATTGAAAAAGCTTTGAAGGAGAATTAGAAAATCACTTCCCCTTCCAGGTCATAATCGTAAGCTTTGGTGATTTTCACATTTACAAATTCACCGATAGGAAGTTTTTTGGTTGAGTGTATCACTACTTCATTATCTACTTCTACCGAATCAAATTCGGTGCGGCCAAGGTAACGGCCAGACTCTTTTTTATCAATAAGTACTTTAAATACTTTATTTACTTTTTGCTGGTTCAGCTCAAAAGATATTTCCTGCTGCACTTCCATTATTTCCTGTGCTCTTCTTTCTTTCTCTTCAGGAGGCACATCATCGGTTAAGGCAAAACCGCTGGTCCCTTCTTCGTGACTGTAAGTAAAAATGCCTACCCTGTCAAACCGCTGCCGTTGCAAAAATTCTTTCAGTTCCTCCACATCATCTTGTGTTTCCCCGGGGAAGCCGGCAATTAATGTGGTTCGCAAACAAATACCGGGAACTTTTTCCCTGACGACTGCCGTCAGTTCTTCCATCTCTTCTCTTGTTATCTGCCGCTTCATCGCTTTCAGCATATTGTTGGCAGCATGTTGTAATGGCATATCCAGGTAATTGCAGATATTATCTCTTTGTCTTATTACATCGAGTATCTCCAGTGGAAATTTAGATGGATAAGCATAATGTAATCGTATCCATTCTAATCCTTTTATATCAGCCAACCGATGCAAGAGATCTGGCAGCATTCTCTTTTTGTAAATATCTAATCCGTAATACGTCAGTTCCTGTGCGATGAGTAGTATTTCTTTAACTCCTTTTCTCACTAAGCTCTCAGCTTCTTTTATTAACTCATCCATAGGCCGGCTTACATGTTGCCCTCTCATCAAGGGAATGGCACAAAAAGAACAGGTGCGGTTGCAGCCTTCGGAAATTTTGAGATATGCATAATGTTGCGGTGTGGCGAGTAATCTTTCTCCTAACAATTCAACTTTATAATCTGCCTCAAACTGTTTTAAGATAAGTGGCAGTTCCATTGTCCCGAAATAAGCATCCACTTCCGGTATCTCTGCTTCCAGGTTATTCTTATATCTTTCACTCAAGCAACCCGTCACATATACCTTATCAATCTTTCCTCTTCGTTTCAATTCTACCTGGTCAAGAATGGTATTGATGCTTTCTTCCTTTGCTTTTTCAATAAACCCGCAGGTATTCACCACTACAATATTGTGATCCGATTTTTTATTTTCATGCACCACATCGATCTCATTCGCCAGCAGCTGGCCACTCAGCACTTCGCTGTCCACCATATTCTTGCTGCACCCAAGAGTAATGATGTTGACCTTATCTTTTTTTAGTGTTTTTGTCTTCATGTAAAAAGTAAACCTGATTTTTATGTTATTAAGATTTGAGAGGATTGTGCCAATCATTAAAATCTTAATAATCTGCGTTCTGTTACTTTTCTAAATTAAATAAACTATCCACAAACTCATGCTTATCGAACACTAGTAAATCTTCCATCTTCTCCCCCACGCCAATAAACTTCACCGGTATTTTAAATTGATCGGCTATCGCCAGTACCACACCCCCTTTAGCAGTTCCATCTAATTTGGTAATGGCTAATGCTGTCACATCAGTAGTGGCTATAAAATGTTTTGCCTGTTCTATTGCATTCTGACCTGTAGAGCCATCCAACACTAATAATACTTCATGTGGTGCATCAGGCATTGTTTTTTGAATTACCCTTTTAATCTTACCCAGTTCATCCATCAGGTGTGCTTTGTTATGCAACCGGCCTGCTGTATCAATTAATACTACATCGCTTTGTTTGGAAACGGCGCTCTGCACCGTATCAAACGCAACCGCCGCCGGGTCGCTGCCCATATCCTGCTTAACGATCGGCACCCCCACTCTTTCACTCCAGATAGTCAACTGGTCAACGGCTGCTGCACGAAAAGTATCAGCTGCACCCAGCAAGACTTCTTTTCCCGCCATTTTAAAATTATACGCCAGCTTGCCAATTGTTGTTGTTTTCCCTACACCATTCACACCTACTATCAAAATGATATAAGGTTTCGCTGGTAGCTCAGAATTAAAATCATAACTATTTGATTCAGGCGCATCTACCAATAATGCCTCAATTTCTTGCTGCAGCATCTTATTAAGCTCTTCCGCATCCAGATATTTGTCTTTTGCCACCCGTTTTTCTATCCGGTCAATTATTTTTACTGTTGTTTCAATACCTACATCGGCACTTACCAACGCCTCTTCAAGGTTATCCAGTACTTCCTCATCCACTGTGCTTTTGCCAGCAATGGCCTTGGTTATTTTGGCAAAAAACCCTTCCTTGGTTTTTTTCAAACCTTCGTCAAGGCTTTCTTTTTCTTTTTTGCCGAATATTTTATTAAAGAATCCCATGCCCCTATCCGCCGAAGGCGGAGAATTTTACCGACTTCTCCTGAACGAAGTCTTTCTTAATGATATACCCCCCCTTCAGGGGATGGGGGCATTTAAACAACAAAAGCTATCCGTTATGTCACGAATAGCTTTCTAAATATTATTACTAACTCAAAATTATTTCTGAGCTAAAAAATCTTTGATCTTGTCTTTGTGAACGATCTGCTCTTTAAAAGTATAAGCACCCGATTTGGGACTGCGAACAGCTTTAATAACTTTAGTCCAGTTCTTTGCGTCGGCGGCTTGTTTAGGATCTTTTTTTATCGCCGTTTTTGCTGCTTTTGCCATGATTACTTGATTTCTTTATGAACGGTTACTTTTTTCAGAATGGGGTTGAATTTTTTCAATTCCAATCTCTCTGGATTATTCTTTTTGTTTTTTACCGTAATGTAACGGCTGGTGCCCGGCTTGCCACTTGTTTTGTGCTCCGTACATTCCAGAATTACTTGTACACGACTACCTTTTTTTGCCATTTTATTTAAACTTTAAAATTCTTATTATTCCGTTCTAACTTGCCTCGTCCAGAGAAGACAAAGGGTTAGATCTTTTCTCCTCTTGCCCGCAGCTCTTTTACAACGGTAAAAAGACCGTTCTTGTTGATGGTGCGGATAGCATCGGTTGTTAGTTTCAGCGTAATCCACTTATCTTCTTCTGCCAGCTAAAATCTTTTTTTCTGCAGGTTGGGCAGAAAACGACGCTTGGTCTTAATGTTGGAGTGAGAAACCTTATTTCCTACCACCGGAACCTTACCTGTAACCTGACATACTCTGGCCATGATTGTTCTAAATTTTGGACGGCAAAGGTAGGGGGAATTAATGAATAATTAAGAATGAATTATTAAGAATTTTGTCCTGCAACCTAATTGTTCTTCACAGGCTGTGGAAAGCTTTATTTTGTTTACTCTCAGGTGCTAAAATACAGATTTTGTAGCCAGCTTCCGGCTCTTTGGGCATCGTCTGTTGCCTCGCACACATCAGGGTCAGGTTCATTGGTCATCTTTTGCACAATTGGCTGTTTTCAAATAACTTCGCCACTCCCAATAAACTAATTAACAAATAACCAATTAAATCAAATATGGCATACGATATAGTGGTTCTCGGCAGCGGTCCCGGCGGTTATGTGGCGGCTATCCGTGCATCCCAGTTAGGATTTAAAACGGCAATTATTGAAAAAGAAAGTCTCGGAGGCATCTGTCTCAACTGGGGCTGCATTCCCACCAAAGCCCTTTTAAAAAGTGCCCAGGTGATGGAGGATATTAAACATGCCAGCGGATATGGTATTGAAGCAACGGGTAAGCCCAATTTTGAGGCCGTTATTAAACGCAGCCGTGGTGTAGCAGATAAGATGAGCAAAGGTGTTCAGTTCCTGATGAAAAAAAATAAGATCGATGTGGTGATGGGCTTTGGTAAACTAAAAGCCAAAGGACAAATAGAAGTATTGGCGGCTGATGGCAGCAAGAAAATTGTAGAAGGAAAACATATCATCATTGCTACAGGTGGCCGTAGCCGTGAGCTACCTGCACTAAAACAAGATGGTAAAAAAATAATAGGTTATCGAGAAGCAATGAATCTTCCTACTCAACCAAAATCTATCATTGTAGTTGGTAGCGGTGCAATAGGTGTTGAGTTTGGTTATTTCTATAACAGCATGGGAACGAAAGTGACCATTGTTGAATTTTTGCCAAGAATCGTTCCGGTGGAAGATGAAGAAATCTCTAAAGAACTGGAAAAGAATTTTAAAAAAAGTGGTATTGATATTATGGTGAACAGCGAAGTAATGGCTGTGGACACATCAGGTGCCGGAGTAAAAGCAACCGTGAAAACAGCTGATGGAGAAAAAGTTTTAGAAGCTGATATTTTATTGAGTGCTGTTGGTGTGGCTGCCAATATTGAAGGCATTGGATTGGAAGAACTCGGCATTAAAACTGATAAGGGCCGTGTGATGGTTGATAAATATGGCCAGACAAATGTGCCTGGCTTTTATGCCATTGGAGATTGTGCACCGGGACAGGCTCTTGCCCACGTTGCAAGTAAAGAAGCCATTATAACCGTAGAAAATATCGGCTACAACGAAAAGAAATATAATCACCAACCTGAAGCGATAGATTATAATAATGTACCGGGTTGTACTTATTGTTATCCTGAAATTGCCTCTGTTGGTTACACAGAAAAGCAAGCTAAAGAAGCTGGTTATGAAGTAAAGGTTGGTAAGTTCCCGTTAAGTGCCAGCGGTAAAGCATCTGCTGCTGGGCATACTGAAGGTTTTGTAAAAGTAGTATTCGATGCGAAATATGGTGAATGGTTAGGCACACACATGATCGGTTATAATGTGACGGAGATCATTATAGAAACAGTGTTAGGAAGAAAGCTAGAAACCACTTATCATGAAGTGCTGAACAGCATACACCCCCACCCGACTATCAGCGAAAGTGTAAAGGATGCGATTGAAGTAGCGTATGGGGAGGCGATACATTTATAATTGTCTGAACCATGATTTATAGGATTGAAGGGATTATGAGGAAACTTGTGATCCTTATTTCATTAATCTGAAAATTGAAACAATTTATAAATACTAAACTCTCTTATAAAATATCTAGTTTCATAAAAAAACAATGATTTATTTTTTTCAACTTTTATTGTAACATTAAAAAAGCCATCATTATTAATATACGTTTTATCATTAGAAGTTTCAGAAATCAGCGTTTTGTTAATTAATTTATTTTCTACATTGATGGCTTCAAAAATATCAATACCCCCAACTGCGCCACAACGTCCAATTAATCGGATTTTGCCTTCTTTTCGATTAAGAAATGCTTTATAAAACTCAATATGAATGCCATCTAAATCCAAAGGACATAGTCTATTTATATTACTATTCGAATCTAAACATCTTAGCTCCTTGGTCTGAAGATCATTAATTTTAGCCACATTAATTTCCTTAAACTGACTATACCCTACTTTAATTGCACTTATCCAACATACTAATATTAACATTGATTTCATAACTGCTTTTTGATTGTTTTAACGGTCACAGGTAAGATGATATTATAACTTCTGAACAAATAAAACTAAAAAGCCCCGGATGATCCGGGGTTTTTTTTTGTCGCCAGTACAAATTTATTCCGATAATCTAAATCTCCCTTGCTATTTTGAATTATATGATTTATGTTTACAGTTTACAGTAAACTGTAAACTATGAGCATTGATAACCAAAATAGCAAGGGAGAGCAATATTATTACTTAATAAATTTTTATTGGCGACAAAAAAAAACCCCGGATCATCCG
>JBKJLR010000304.1:0-10091 GCA_046596865.1 Chitinophagaceae bacterium | reverse complement strand
ATAAAACCGGCATAACTGCATCTGTGAAAATATATTTACCATTTTTACTGTATTGAACATTCCTGATCTTATCCGGGTGACCTTTTAAATTATGGATCAATTTGCCCGATGCCACTTCCCATACCCGGGCAACACGATCATCCGGGTTACCCGAGGCTGTTACGATGTATTTACCATCGGGGCTGTATTCTACAAAGTCAATACCACTTGTATGCCCAAGCGGCGGCATCAGCAGCGGTTGCTGTGCAGAAAGACCCGTGAATAATAACAATGAAATAAAAAGACTATATATTTTCATGATCTGCATCTGGAAATTTTGCGAAAAGGTATTACTATAAATCCGGCTTTTCAATACCGGGAGGAGGGTAGATTTTGTCAATTAATATCATCAACAAACCCTCAGTTTATCTTTGCTCTATTACGCTCAAATCGTATTACCTGTTATCGTCTTCCACATTGGTCAATCCGCAACTTATGAAAGAAATCACTTCACCAATCCCGCCGACTTATCAGCAATCTTGGCGGCCAGTTCACTCAATTTATCTTTTATTCCACTCAATTCAAATTTGGACTTTATCATTTTGTTCTGCTTAATAGTCACCGTAACTGTAATAACATTTCCTTTTATGGTGTATCGGCCGCTCAACGAATAGGCATCAGGAGAATTAGTGGCGGTAACATACACAATTTTACTGTCTGCTCCCCTTGAGGCAATATCACTAAGCTGAAGATTGATCATTTTACTGAGTTCCAAATCATCGTCGGCAATGGTTTCATCACTGTTTTGAAAATTACTGGCAGCAAACAAAGGCTTCTCCTGCGGCAATACAATCTTCGCCATCACTTCCTCATCCACCACACCAATGTTGAAATTGGTATTAGTAACGATCTGTGGTTCCTGCCTTGCTCCGCTTTCTTTGGACAATTCACTCACTGTTTTTTCAGCAGCATTAAACCAACGGCCTACGTTCAGGTATTTGCCATCTTCTAAAATATCGGGTTGTTGTTTTATGGCTTTTAGTAATGAGTAGGTGAGGAGTCCCTGTGAGTATCTCCCCATTTCATAAGCACTCTGGTTACTGGCTGAGGCAGACAGAATAAACAAACCTGATTTTTCATTTAGTTTATCAATTGCTTTTATCTGCTGGGCCTTGTCATCATTTCTTGCTGCTAAGTAATTCTGATTATCTGCCCCCAGTTGCACAAAATCTTTGATGGCCTGGCCGCTGTTGCAGGCATCGAAAATTAAAATGCGTTTTTGGGCTTTGATGTTTTGGGGTTTCATCCACTCGGTTAATTCAGCCGTGCTGATACCAACATCACCAACAGCACTTGCTGCTGATGATTTAGAGGCATCTGCAGTTAAAAAATAAAACTGTTTCTTATTACCTTCCATTACACCATGCCCCGCAAAAAATATCAGCAGTACATCATTGGCTGTGGCTTTGGTTCCAATTTCTTCCAATACTTTTTTTATGCTGTTCTTTTCCGGTAACTGGTAACGTTCTTTGGCCGTAGTGAGATTATACATGAATACATGTTCCTTGCCATCATTGTTCAATAATTTTTTTGCCGCACTAGAAACAGCAGCAGAAATATCGGTGGCATCTTTGGCAGCATACTTCAAATCAAGTTCATCGCCTTTGTAATCGCTTACACCAACCATCACCGCATACAGGTTGGGTGGGGTAGCGGCCTGTTTACTATTGTCCTCATTGATCTTTAATCCACGGGAAGAAATGGTATTATCTGCGGTATAGGCTTTTACAATTACAGGATTTTCCTTACCAGCAATTAGTAAGTTTTTCAGTTCGTCCTTCTTAATAAGGAGTTCATATATACCAGCAATTTTTTTCAACTCCGCAGGTTTATATCGCCGTGCTTCAATACCATTCACCAATAAAACTGTTTCACCGAGACCACCCCGGCGGGGTTTTATTTTGAAATGATATTCATTGGCCGCCCTGCTTACATCTTCAACTTCAGGGGTGAGACCGCAGATATTAAGATCTGACAGTTTCGCTGCATTGATGGTATCTCCGTTCATAATGCGTTCGGCGAGATTGGGTACCCATAGCTTGTCTTTGAACTGTTCCAGGTCAATAAACTCATTGCCGCAGGTATAATATAATTTTTTTCTTGCTTCTTCGGTGCCATCGTACCGGTCATATGAATCTGTAACGATATAATCCCCTTTGTCGAAAGCATAATAAGTGTATAACAGTTTGCCGGTACGGGTATCCCATATCTTCAGTTGCCGGTCATCCGATTCAGTTAATATTCTTCTACCATCATTGCTGAAGTTTGCAAAACGTACAGCACCCGGGAGTACCGATAATAATTTATTGCTGTAGGTCTCGTATAAAGTTGAATTGTTGTTACAGGAAACTACAATCATTTTAGCATCTGTACTAATGGCCCAACTATAATTACTACCTGCACAGTTGTTATTAACTGATAAAATTTGTTGCCGGGATTCGGTATTCCAGATACCCAGCTTGTTGCCGGTAACAGAAAAGAACTTTGCAGCCCCGGAAAAAGAGACATTAAAATTATAATAAGCCGATGTATCCAAAATATACAAAACCTGTTTGCCGGAAGGGAATGCCAATACACTTACTTCATTGGGGAATGCTGCCATCGTTGCTGGTGCCGATCCATCTCCGTCCAGTTCTTTTTGCAGGTTGTCCCACATGAGGTTAAGTTGATTAGATACATTACTAACCAGGAGTGCAATGAAACGATCATCATTGCTAAATACCGGCTTGCTGAATTCTCCATAAGAACTGACAATTTTGTTAACCAGTTTGCCTGTATGGGAATCCCAGATTTTTATGGTGCTGTCATTCGTATGGTGTGTAACAATATAGTTTTCAGAATTAGATAAAGTTGCTTCCAGGAATTTGCTTCTTTGCCCCTGTAGCGTTACCGTATCTTTTTCAATAACAATTTTCCACAGTGCTGAAACAGTATCGTGTATTGCAAAAATCTTTTTTTCTCTGAACTGTTTGTTTTCTTCATGCCTGACTGTTGTATCATAATGAGTACTAATTTTACCGGCACTAATATCCCATGAATATTTATTTTGATTGCCCGACGAAGTAAAAATATAATCCCCGTCATCACTGAAATGCCCGTACTCATCGTAAGCAATGCTTCCCGATAAATTATGTAACAGTTTGCCTTTTAAATCATGTATCGAAGCACTTTTATTTTTATTTCTAATTACCAGGTATTTAAAATCAGGACTTATGTCTATCTGCATGTAATATCTACCGGCTGCCGTATCAACAGGAAGCAAATTTTGCCTTATCATTTTATCCCCTTCCACTTTATAGATATATGCCCCCTCTGTAGTAAAAACGGCAATAGACTTTCCCTGGTCATCAAACTTTACTTTTCTAATCCATCCCGGTGGAGTTTCGCCTTTGAGCAAGCTAGTTTTATTAGTGAGAAGGTTTGTAACAGAAGGCTGAAAAATATTTTTTTCGTAGTCTGCATTCATCATTGTATCCCCATGCTCTACCCTATAGTAGGGCTCATCATAACCTGCAATAAACAATAAGCGTCCGTCCTTACTAATTTTTGAGTCCATCATTTCTGTGCTGTTATCCGGTTTTCTAAATTTTATTTTGCCGGTATTAATATCTACAATAATAAATTCTTCAGTTGTAGAAATATAAAGTTGCTTATTGTCAGCAGAAAAGCTGAGCTGTTTTATTTCATAATCCCTTTTTATATTTATTTTCTTTACCAAACTGTGGCTCTCCACATTCCAGATCACAATGCCGCTATAATTCCCAGCATCGCCTGCTATCATTTTTCCATCATTGCTCAAAGCTGAATTAAAAATGTATCTGAAAGAACCCTGCTGGTCTTTAATTCTAAAACTATCTGTTTGCCTCCCTGTTAAAATATTCCATATAGCAATCCCCTTTTCATCCAGGGCCACTGCATAACTTTCATCCATGCTTAAATGAACCTGAATATCGGGATATGGGACTCTTTTTAACTGCAGGATTTCTTTTCCGGTATGCAGGTCCCACAACCGGTTACTGGAGTCTTCCTTAGAACCGGTAAGTAAATAATTTCCTTTACTGCTGAATTCAAAATTTGTTATAAATGATTTATGACCGCTTAATGTCTGTATTAATTTCCCCAAGGCCATGTCCCATATTTTAACTGTTTTATCAATTGAAACGGTCGCTATCCATTTGCCATCAGGACTAAACTTTGAGTTACTTACAGCATCAGCATGACCAACAGGTACCACTAATTTTGGCTGTTGAGCAACTCCTTCGTTTGACAGGAGGAAAAGGAAACAGGAGAATAAAAAATATAATTTACCCGGTGACATCAGGAAACTTTCCGAGAAGTTAACACTATAAACAGATTTTTTCAATACCGTGCTGTGGGTATGTATTATTTATTCCTGGCCACCCATTCTGTCGCCTGAACAACAATGGTTTTGGCCAGGTCGTTTAATTTATCTTTTGTTCCGGTCAGTTCCAACCGGTGTTTTATTTCATTGTTTTTGCGGATGATGGCTTTAATACTGACAGTATTACCCGCAACCGTATAGCGGCCGGTCAGCGTATAGGCATCTGGTAAACTGCTGCCCCCCATATAGCTGATGCTGGCTTCGGCTCCCCGTGAAGAAATATCATTGAGTTGCTGATCGGTCAGTTTATTCAATCCAAGATCATCGGCCATTACATTTTCATCAGCATTTTGAAAATTACTCGCTGCAAACAGCGGTTTCTCCTGCGGCAATACAATCTTCCCCATTACTTCTCCATCCACCACACCGATATTAAAATTGGTATTCGTTACAATCTGCGGTTCCTGTCTTGCCCCATTTTCTTTCGATAAATCGATTACTGATTCCTTGGCAGCATTGAACCATCTGCTTACATCAAGATATTTACCACCGTTTAATATATCAGGCTGTTGTTTGATAGCCTTGAGTAATGAATAGGTTAATAATCCCTGGGAGTATCGTCCCATTTCATAAGCACTCTGGTTGCTTGCAGAAGCAGCGAGTATGAATAATCCTGATTTCTCATTTAACTTATCAATTGCTTTTATCTGTTGAGCCTTGTCGTCATTCCGGACAGCAAAATCTTTACCGGCAAGATCATTAATGGCCTGGCCGCTATTGCAGGCATCAAAAATCAATATCCGTTTTTGGGCTTTAATGTTTTGCGGTTTCATCCATTCATTTAGCTCAGTAGTACTGATACCAACATCTTTTACAGCATCAGTAGAGGAGAGAGATGACGCATCCGCTGTTAAGAAATAGAATTGCTTTTTATCCCCATCGCCTGTCATCACACCATGGCCGGCAAAGAAAATAAGCAGGATGTCATTGGCTGTTGCCTTCTTACCGATTTCTTCCAATATTTTTTTGATACTATTCTTTTCAGGAAGTTGGTAATGCTCTTTAGCTGTAGTGAGGTTGTACATGAAAACATGTTCTTTATCATCACTATTTAATAATTTTCTAGCCGCATTGGAGACGGCATTGGAAATATCAGTAGCATCTTTAGCGGCATATTTTAAATCCAGCTCATCGCCTTTATAGTCGCTGACACCCACCATCACTGCATACAAATTTGGTGGGGTAGTGTTTTGTTTGGTTTTGTCTTCCGTAATTTTTAATCCACGGGATGAAATGGCATTGTCTGAAGTATAGGCTTTTAGTGTCACCTGGTTGTCTGCTCCCGCAATAAAGTAATTGTTCAACTCATTTTTCTTAATAATCAATTCATAGTTGCCGCCATTTTTTTTAAGTTGTCCGGGTTTATAGGTCTTTGTTGGATTACCATTCACAGAAAGAATCGTTTCTCCCAAACCACCACGACGGGGAGTTATCTTAAAATAATATTCATCTGCTTTGCTACTGGCATCTTCTACTTCGGGGGTGAGGCCACAGATATTTAGCTCCTCCAGTGATTTGGCGTTGATGGTTTCGCCTTTCATTATTCTTTCTGCAAGGTTGGGTATCCAGAGCTGGTCTTTTACCTGGTTCAGTTCAATAACCTCTGTGCCGCAGGTGAAATAAAGGAGTTTGCGGGCGGCTTCAGTTCCGTCGTAGCGGTTTAGTGCATCAACAATTAAATAATCAGTACTGTCCACCGCAAAAAAAGTATATAAAACTTTCCCATTCCCGGCATCCCATATTTTGAGTGTATTATCCGGAGAGTTAGTCAGTATTGTATTTCCATCGGGGCTGAATTGAGTTGAAGTAACCCAATTCGTATGTCCTTTTAAATCAGCGATAAGGTTTCCGGTCGCCACATCCCATATTTTAGCAGTATGATCATAGGAAGCGGTAACAATTTTTTTTCCGTCGGGACTGAATTGGGCGGACATTACATTTTGTGTATGCCCTTTTAAAATAACAATAACCTTGTTCGAAACAACATCCCAAATATTAACCGTATTATTCTGGGAAGTTGTTAAAAATTTTTTCCCATCAGGACTGAATTGAAAGAAAACATCTATATCAGCAATCCATTTGCCGGAAGCCACCTCCCATATTTTAGAGGTGTGATCCCATGAAATGGTCACAATTGTTTCCCCATCCCGGCTGAACTGGGCATCGGAGACCACATGCTTATGCCCTTTAAAATCAGCAATTACATTTCCGGACTCAGTATCCCATATTTTAGCGGTACTATCCCAGCTAGCTGTGACAACTTTCTTTCCATCGGGGCTGAATTGGGCGGACCTTACTTCACGTCTATGCCCTTTTAAATCAGCGATAAGGTTTCCGGAAGCAGCATCCCAGATTTTCGCTGTATTATCTTTTGAAGCTGTAACAACTTTTTTCCCATCGGGACTGAACCAAGCAGAGTAAACAAACCCAGTATGCCCTTTTAAATCAGTGATAAGGTGACCAGATGCAACATCCCATATTTTAGCGGTAGAATCTTGCGAAGCAGTAACAATTTTGTTTCCATCTGAGCTGAACTGGGCGGAGTACACCCATCTCGTATGCTCTTTTAAATCAGCGATAATCTTCCCGGAAGCGACATCCCATATTTTAGCGGAATTAGAAGCTGTAACAACTTTTTTACCATTTGGGCTGAACTGAACGGAGCTGACAGATTGAGTATGCCCTTTTAAATCTGCAATAAGGTTACCCGAAGTGGCATCCCAGATTTTAGCGGTACCATTAGAAAAAGCGGTAACAATTTTTTTCCCTCCGCTAGGATCATTTGGGCAGGCAGGGCTGAACTGAGCAGAGAGGACGGAACCTCTATGTCCTTTTAAGTCAGCGATAAGGTTTCCGGTCGCCACATCCCAGATTTTAGCGGTGCCATCATAAGAAGCGGTAACAATTTTTTTCCCATCTGGACTGAACCTGGCGGATCGGATCCAGTTCGTATGTCCTTTTAGATCAACAATGAGGTTTCCGGAAGCGGCATCCCATATTTTAGCGGTACTATCCCAGCTAGCTGTAACAACTTTCTTCCCATCCGGGCTGAACTGGACGAAGCTGATCTCATTGCTATGTCCTTCTAAAACAATGATAAGTCTTCCTGTCACAGCATCCCATATTTTAGCATTGCTATCAAAAGAAGCAGTAACAATCTTTTTTCCATCGGGGCTGAATTGAGCGGAGTTGACTACGTTTGTATGCCCGTGTAAGTCAGCGATAAGGTTTCCGGAAGCGGCATCCCAGATTTTAGTGGTAGAGTCCTGCGAAGTGCTAACAATTTTTTTTCCATCCGGGCTGAACTGAGCAGAGCGGACAAAACCTCTATGTCCTTTTAAATCAGCGATAAGGTTTCCGGTAGCCACATCCCAGATTTTAGCGGTAGAATCCTGCGAAGCAGTAACAATTTTTTTTCCATCTGGGCTGAACCGGGCATAAGTGACATCATTCACATGCCCACTTAAATCAGCGATAAGGTTTCCGGAGGCAGCATCCCATATTTTCGCTGTACTATCCCAGGAAGCGCTAACAATTTTTTTCCCATCTGGGCTGAATTGGACGGACCAGATCCCGTTCCTACTCCCTTTTAAATCAGCGATAAGGTTTCCGGAAGCTACATCCCAGATTTTAGCGGTACGATCATTAGATGCAGTAATAATTTTTTTTGCATCCGGGCTGAATTGGGCGGACCATAGATAAATCGTATGCCCAATCGGCAACATCAACTTTGGCCCCTGAGCATAGCATATATTCAATAAAGAGTAAAAAAAATAAAGACAAATATGGAGTATACCCTTTGTAGACATCTGGAATTTTCCTGAAAAGTTATCACTATAAATGCTAGGAACCATACCGTACTGTGGGTATTAATAGGACCAGTGAACCCTATTCTTTCACCACCTCCCTTTCCACCGGTATCAATATAAAATCACTCTGCGGGTTGTCAGTACCAAAGCCATCTTTTTGTGGAAATATTTTTTTGGGCGGCAGTTTCATCCAGGCTGTTCTTTTACAATATGGCATAGATATCAGAAACTGTGAAGTCTCTCCTGGATAATTTGTATTCATTTGAAAAAGAAGAATTTCAAAAATGCAATCGTTTAAGAAAAAAAGCCGGTTTCGTTTTGAACGAAACCGGCTTGATGGATATCTTAACAATAGTAATAATACTTGTAGTAATAGCAATATCCATAATAATCACAATAGTAATACCAGTAATAGCATAGTCCTGCGCCACGGGAAGCTTCCGGAGTTTTGTAACTCTTCTTAAATGCTTTAATGGCCTTGTTGATTTTTTTAGCATCAGCACTTGTTAGCACCTGGCCTGCTTTATAAGTAGACCCGTTAACAGTGGCTTCCCGCATAGAAGCACCACGACTTACATCAACACTTGCATTAGAAACCAAGCTTAAAAATCCGATATCACTATCGGTTAATGTGGTTCCTGCTGATATCGCAGAAACTGTTTTTTCCGTTTGCCCAAACACTACTGAAGCCATCAGTAGTAAAGAGGCAGAAAACAAAATTTTGATTCTTTTCATAATTGTTTATTTTTTTGAGGTGATAAAACTTGATAAAGTTTAAATATATTGTTTTTTTTCAGGCAATCCCCTATGAATTTGGATTATTTCTTTTTCCTGTTTAATTAATAATTCGCCATAAAAATAAACAACCTGGTTCTGCCCGCCTATACCCAATGTTGGGTATTTTTAGGAAATGTCCGGATACAACTTTGGCTGATAAGAATATTATATTAATTATTTTGTTAATGCACTTTTAGCTCCTTTACCGATCATATCAATAATCTGGCTGCTGTTATCTGACAATACCTTTGTTACAAATCTGTCGTTGGCACTTTCTGTCACTTTTACAGAAATAGAATAAGCTCCCTGGCTGTACGATTTACTGATACTGTCATTTTCATTTTTGTAATACCCAAAGGATCGTGGCACAATAAAGCTTCTTCCGTCCACCCGGGTACCTTTTAAGCTATCATAATAATGCGCATAGGCGGGACTGGTTTTATCCATGGGAGCTTCCCGCAGTAATAAATAGAATTTACCCAGTTCTACATTGTCAAACAACTGCCCCATTACATTCACATACGAAGTGTTGAAAGTTATCTCTACATCCATATTAATATTATCTTTCTGCGCCTTTGTCATTTTTATTTTTGAATGGCTAAGCTCAAGATCTGTTAGCCGCAGCCTGAAAATGGAATTATTAATGATCTCATTAGCAGAGCTGATATCCAGCTCAAACCGTGCAAGAAAAGCTGTGTCGGTTTCCTGCTGGCTGTTTGTAAAAGTTCTCACCAGGTTGAATCCATTGAACTGCATCCCCACAGGATCAAAGACACTGCGGGTAGATAACTGGTCGTAAAAATATAAATCAGTGAGTGCAAAAGTATAATTGGCGACATATCTCGCCCTGTCTTTAGCAATCATTTTCTTTACAGCATTGGTCGCCAGCGATACCGCACTACCTAACAATGGTGCGAAAATGCCACGAGTTTGTGATGCCCTGTCAGTAAAGGAAGGGATTTTCTGCGAGGTTAAAGAAGCATAACTGATAGCATCAGGCCTTTCATTAATATTGATGGCAGCGTCCTCATCCTTGAGGGCATTACTATAGCTGGAGGTTTTAC
>JBKJLR010000254.1:0-11501 GCA_046596865.1 Chitinophagaceae bacterium | reverse complement strand
GAAAGTGATTCTTTAATTTCCCCAAGATGCTGGTGCGTTAATGTTTTGTAAGCCTGTATATTATTAGCTCTCCAGCTGAAATGCGAGGTAGCTGAAAAAGATTGCCCGGCTCCTGTAGAACCGGTAATGCCAGTTGTGTAAACATCTTTCAATAAGCCGGCTTTTGCGAGGGGTAATAAACCTAATTGAATAGCTGTGCCAAAACAACCAGGGTTAGCTATGTTTTGTGCCGACATGATCTTTTCTTTGTTCAGCTCCGGTAATCCATAGACAAAATTTCGATTCCCGGATTTTGAGTTTTGAGCTAAGCGAAAATCATTTGCTAAGTCAATGATTTTAATTCTATCAGTAATTTTATTTTCCGTTATAAATTTTTTCGACTCACCATGTCCCAAACAAAGAAATAGCACATCGATATTATAATTCAGTTCTTCAACAAAGCTTAATGCTGTTTCACCAATTAAATCGGTGTGAACTGAACAAACAGGATTTCCGGCATTGCTGCGACTATGTATAAAAGTAATTTCTGCACCGGGGTGATGTAACAGTAGGCGTATTAATTCACCTCCGGTATAACCTGCCCCGCCTATTATTCCAACCCTCACCAAAACTTTACCGGAGGAAGGGTTTTTTGAAAAATCAGATTTTTTTAAATTACTCATTAGATTTGAGGATCTATTTATGCTTCTCCTTTAGAGGCCGCATCTGTTTTTACTAAATGATAGATGGATGTCTGGTTACCAAATATTTTACTGAACCCCCTTACGTCATCACCACTAAAGCCGGTATTCATTTCCCCATATTTGCCAAACCTGCTATTCATCAGATCATATTTGGAGTCAATGCCGATGATTTGAAACCGGTAAGGTAACAACTGAACAAATACATCACCTGTCACATTTCGCTGGGTTGTTTCCAGGTATGCCTCGATGTCCCTCATCACCGGGTCAAGTATCTGCCCTTCATGGAGCCAATTGCCATAAAATTGCGCCACCTGATCTTTCAATTGTAATTGCGATTTTGTAAGAACATGTTTTTCCAAAGCATGATGTGCTTTCAAAATTATCATAGGTGCAGCAGCTTCAAAACCCACACGGCCTTTAATACCAATGATGGTATCGCCCACATGGATGTCACGGCCTATGCCATAGGGACCGGAGATGGCTTGCAAGTATTGTATGGCTTCTGAAGGATGACCAAATTTTTTATCGTTGACCTTTTTTAATTCGCCTTCTTCGAAATGGAGCTTTACTTCTTCGCTACCGGTTTTTGTTACCTGTGTGGGCCAGGCTTCTTCTGGTAGCATACCTTTTGAAGACAATGTTTCTTTTCCGCCCACACTGGTGCCCCAAAGCCCTTTATTGATCGAATACATGGCTTTGTCAAAATTCATTTCCACATTTTTTTCTTTCAGGTAATCAATCTCATCTTCGCGGCTCAGTTTTAAATCTCTTATAGGTGTAATAATTTCTATACCCGGAATCATGATTTGGAATATCATATCAAACCGAACCTGGTCATTACCGGCGCCGGTGCTTCCATGCGCCACCGAATCTGCGTTCAACTCGAGGGCATGTTCAGCAATATGCAGGGCCTGGCTGAGTCTTTCAGCAGAAACACTCAGTGGATAGGTATTATTCTTCAGCACATTTCCATAGATCAGGTATTTAATGATGCTGTCGTAATAGCTTTTTATAGCGTTAACTGTCTTATGCGACTTTACTCCCAGCTTATGTGCATGAGAAGCTGCTTGCTTTAACTCTTCATCGCTGAAGCCTCCGGTATTTACGATAATACTGTGTACATCGTATCCTTTTTCTTCCGTCAGATATTTTACACAATAGGATGTATCTAATCCGCCGCTAAAGCCTAATACAACTTTCTTTGACATATTGAATAGTTAGTGGATTTTTAAAAACGAAATAAGTGGTGCAATAATGATTTTGGTTTTGCACCACCGCCATTAGTATTTTTATCTTTTTTCATAAAAGGGCGGAGTAGTTTCCATTGTTTAAACCGGAGTAACCTTTCAAATCCTTTTACATTTTCCTGGAAAAACTCTTTTGTTTCTTCCGGCTCATAGTGATCTTTAGGGTCGTATAGCATCGCCGTACACATACAATTCTTTCTATCTTTGCTCATCAATATCTCATAGTTCACACAGCTTTTGCAACCTGCCCAGAAAGCTTCATCCTGGGTAAGCTCGGAATAGGTAACCGGTTCGTAAGCGAGGTCACTATTAATTTTCATTACAGCAAGTCCTGTTGTCAAACCAAAAAGTTTTGCTTCAGGATACTTTTCCCTGGATAATTCAAAAATTCTTTTTTTAATTGCTTTTGCAACACCACTTTTCCTGAAAGCAGGTGCAACAATCAATCCACTATTTGCTACATATTCACCATGGCTCCAGGTTTCAATATAACAAAATCCTACCCATTCATCCTGGTCAGTAATAGCAATGACAGCTTTTCCTTCATCAATCTTTTGTTCAATGTATTCAGGGCTGCGGGTGGCAATGCCCGTACCCCTTGCCGCGGCAGAGGTTCCCATTTCATCGGTAATTATTTTCGAATAAACCTTATCAGCAAGCATTGCTACCCTGATAATTATATTTTGATTGTCCACTTTGAATAAATTGATATAAAAAAGGCCACCAATCCAAAACTTTATTTTCGGAGGTAATTCACTGACAGGGACCATGGTGAAGGGCTTGTCCTGTCAGAATACAGGGCGACGCCGGGGGCGGGAAAAAGTAAACACATCAAACCCAACGGAATAGACCCCGCTGGTCATTGGCGCATGAAAGGCCATTTGTTTTGTATGTGTCAGAATGTTCGTCATGATTACAAACATGTTGTAAATGGATGCAAATGTATAATAATAATTGATTTATTTTTACAAAATCTTTGTTATACTTCTATGTAATGTGATATGAAGTACAAAGTAAAAACATCTACATGGAAACTGAAAATGCTCCTTTGTCCAAACCAGCGTCACAACACCAACCCGCCAGAAAAAAAGTATCTGGATTTAAACGATTTACCAGAACATTACTGTTATTGGTGCTAATTGGTTCTGTTTTTATTATTTATTGGTTCTTTTTTAATAGTTATAGTAAAGGAGAAAGAACCGGGGTGCTTATCAAGATTACACACAAAGGCAATGTTTTTAAAACCGATGAGGGAGAAATGTGGCTGAGTTGCCGTCAAATGACCAATCCCGAAAAATTTTATTTTTCTGTTACCAATGACAGCATTACTGCTATTCTTAAAAATATGCAGGATGAATGCGTCCAATTGTCCTATACACAATACAGGGCCGTTTTGGCCTGGAGGGGAGATACGAAATATGTAGTGACGGGGGTAACGCCGATAAAGAAAAACTAATGGTTTGCCTGGAGTAAAAAAATAGCGGGACGTTTATGAATGTCTGATTTATTTTTTTGCCAATCAGCAATTGTCATGGTTTTTATCCATTCATTTTTGCCGGTAATGTCAACGGCTATACATAGTTTGGTTGTGTGGTTACAGTTTTTTAATAAGGCTTCTATCAGTTGATTATTCCGGTAGGGAGTTTCAATAAAGATCTGGGTGCATTTTTTCCTGGCTGATTCTGTTTCCAGTTCCTTGATCACTTTTATCCGTTGTGAATTATCAATCGGTAAATATCCCAAAAATTGAAAATGCTGTCCATTCATCCCACTGGCCATTAATGCCAGTAAGATAGAGTTGGGTCCCACCAATGGTTTTACTTTCACATTCATTTCCTGGGCAATGGCAATTAATTTTTGTCCCGGGTCGGCAACACCGGGGCAACCAGCTTCGCTGATGATACCAATGTTTTTTTCTCCCCCGAGGTGCTTTTTGAATTGGTCAGTCACTTTGGAGTCTTCAGACATATTCACCCATTCATACTCATCAATCACTATATTCTTCCAGAGCTGTTTGAAATAACGACGGGTAGTTCTTTCGTTTTCTACAAAAAAAACTCCGCAGCTTTTTATTGTATCCAGGAGGTTTGGTGGAATGGCATCAAGGCCTTCTTCGGAAAGTAAGGACGGTATGAGGTAAACGGTGGCCATACTCTTCAACTGTTTTTTACTTTATGAACACTGAGTGTAGCGGCTATTACAGCATAGGCAGGAGCTAATACGATAGCAATATGCATAATGTAAAATAATAAACCATTGCCAATGGCTAGGCCTTTATGCCTGTTGGTGAATGCGGCACTTTGTGCAGGAGTAAAATTAATCCTGGCAAAACTGTAATCAAGCATAGAAAAACCAAAGTAGAAGCATTCCAACAGCAGGGCAATGACGGGGGTGATCCAACCTATCACCGGTATGAGCGATAAAAGAATTAAAGCAAGCAGGTAAACAGATTGGCTACCGGCATTTCGTAATGAAAGTTTTATGTTGCGAATGCAGTCTTTTTTTAATTCAGGCCAATTCAGGGAATGTTCTTTGCCTCCAATGATGGCTTCTGTTTTTTCGCTTAGGTAAGCAAATACAGGAGACCCGATTATCAGGATCAGGTATTTAAATAAAGAGAAATAAAACAGCACCAGTATCAACCGCAGCATCATGCCTGTCATTACAAATAAAAAACTCAGCCATTCACTTCTTTCTTTTTGTAGCCATGTTTCGATGCTCAACTGGCGGCTTATCCAGGATATCACTTCATCAGAAGATTGCCAGAAAACCATCATACCTGCAATAAAAAGTAGGGTATAAATAATACCGGGAATAATTATCCACCTGAATAAACGGTGCTGCTGGATAAAGCGGTGAGCTTCTCCCCATGCCTGGACAGCTATTACAATTTCTTTCAACAAAACCTTAATTTGTAGGGGTAAATATAGCTATTAAGGAATAAGCCACAAGTTGCAGGAAACATGTACAAAAAGTTTCTATGAAAAAATTAACGAAGGCATTTTATACTGGAGATGATGTTTTGGAAATAGCTAAAGAACTGTTAGGAAAAATTTTGGTAACAAAATGGAATGGTAGGGTTACTTCCGGACGGATTGTGGAAGTGGAAGCCTATAATGGGATTACGGATAAAGCATCTCATGCTTTTGGCGGGAGAAGAACCAAACGGAATGAAATTATGTATGCTGATGGGGGAGTGGCGTATGTATATTTATGTTATGGCATTCATCATTTGTTCAATGTTGTTACTAATAGTAAAGAAACACCTCATGCTATTCTTATCCGTGCATTGGATCCGGTAAAAGGTATAGATGAAATGCTGCATCGTGTTGGCAAAGACAGCTTGGATAATTCATTGACAAGAGGCCCGGGTAATTTGTCAAAGGCACTGGGGTTGTTTACTTTTCACAGTGGGCAATCTTTGCTTGGTAAAGATCTGTTTATTGCTTCAGATGATTTTGTTTACAATAAAAATGAAATAATTGCTTCGCCAAGGATTGGTGTCGACTTTGCTGGTAAAGATGCTTTGCTGCCCTACCGGTTTTATATAAAAGGAAATCCTTTTGTAAGTGGGAAATCAAAATAGGTTGTATTTTCAGGACAAATCTGACTGCTTTGTCCAAACAACAACTCAAATTCATTTCGCTTCTTGCAGGAATAACGGTTTCGTTGCTGCTGTATTTTGTTAATCCATTTAATGTGCCGCCAAATCCTGCCAAAGTATTAGCCATTGCCGGGTTAATGATTACCTGGTGGGTAACAGAAGCATTGCCGATGCCGGTAGTAGCATTACTCCCTCTTATCCTTTTTCCGGTATTGAAAATTTCTAAATTGGAAGAAACGGCGGCTCCATATGCCAACCCGATTATCTTTTTATTCATGGGTGGTTTTATGTTAGGGTTGGCAATACAAAAATGGGACCTGCACCGCCGCATTGCTTTGAATATTGTAAGAATTACAGGAACAAGCGGCGACAGAATTGTGTTAGGATTTATTTTGGCAACAGGTGTATTAAGTATGTGGCTGAGTAATACGGCCACAACAATGATGATGTTCCCGATTGCACTTTCTGTAATTCATGTGATGAAGGAAAATCACAAAGGTGAAGGAAATATCCGCAATTTCTCCCTGACGCTTATGCTGGCCATTGCTTATGCTTCCAATATCGGCGGCATTGCTACTATTATCGGCACACCGCCGAATGTAGCTTATGTGGGCTACATTCAAAAGAAGTATAATTATGATATTAATTTTTTAAGCTGGATGCTTATCTGCACCCCGTTGGCCATTCTGATGCTGATGTCTTTATATTGGGTAATGGTAAAATGGCTTTTCCCCAACCGTATTAAGTCGGATGACAGTACAAAGCAATTGATACGAAACGAAATTCAACAGTTGGGACCTTTATCAGTTGCAGAAAAAAGGGTTATGGTTATTTTTATCGCTACAGCTTTGTTATGGATAACAAGAGGCATTATTAATGAGGCGCAAAATTTATTTAAACTTGACGATACCATTATTGCTGTAATGTGTGCAGTGGCATTGTTTATTTGTCCTTCGGGTAGTAAGGATGAAAACAATGATTCTTTATTGGAATGGAGTGATACCAGTAAAATGGCCTGGGGTATTTTATTATTATTTGGCGGCGGCATTGCCCTTGCAGGTGCATTAGAAAAAGCCGGGTTGATGGAACAACTCGGACACTGGCTCGCCCAATTCTCGGGTAATGGATTTATATTGGTATTAGTAGTAGTTACTGTTTCCCTTTTTATTAGCGAGGTAATGAGTAATGTGGCACAGGTGATAGTTTTTGCCCCCGTTGTTTCATCACTGGCTGATGCGCTGGGAATGAATCCTCTTTTGCTTGGTATCCCTATGACATTGGCCGCAAGCTGTGCCGGTATGTTGCCAATGGGCACACCACCTAATGCAATTGTTTTTGCAAGCGGTCATATTAAGCTAAGGCAAATGACCAAAGCAGGATTTATAATGAATTTGGTGGCGGTGGTTTTGATTACACTGTTTAGCTGGTTCTTATTGCCCCACCTGATGAAAATTTAAAAGGCCGTTATTACTACCGGCCTTTTAAATAATTTTTATACTAAATTAGAACCTCGGACAGTTCAACTTCTTCGTATTGGGGTCAACAGGCTTCTTAATATAAATCAAAGAAATTTCATTTCCACCCACTGAATTCGAAGCGGTTTTAAGCGGACTGACATTAATGTCATAACTATATCCTATGTGAATAGATTTAAATTCAAGGCCGACATACGGAATAACCGCATCATTATAAATGCTGCTGATCCTTGTCCAGGCGCCTAAAAAAACATTGGTAGGATCTTCATCATCGTTATTTACATTATAAGAAAAGGCACCACCCACCATCAGATTTTTTGCGTTAGCCTGAAAACTATAATTAGTGCTGATATTAAAATTATGATACGAGCCAACAGGAATTTTTCCACCGGCTTGTATGGTCACTCTGGGATTCAATAAAAAGTCTCCACCCTGGAAACTTTCCTTGGGCCGGTTAATATGATACATAGAAGCGCCGATATAATAATTGTTGTAGCCGTTGGTACTGCCATTGAACAGGATGCCCGCATTGATATCTACATAACTTACATTAATCTGTTTATTGTCAAAAATTTCACTGGTTACTCCTGTAAACCCAAGAGGTGTTAACTGGTCAGCAAAAAATACTTTACTTACATCAAGCCTTTTGTTTACATAAGTACCCTGGAAACCGGCACCGATCTGGTTGTAGCCATTTTCATCCAGCCCTTTATGATAAGCCAGGGATAAGCCGGCGTAATTAGTAACCAGGACTCCGTCTCCGGCTCTATCCGTTACCGCAAGAATACCCACACCCAATTGATCAATATCTGCCAGCCGGTTTTTTAAAATACCAAAATCAATCGAAACCGTTTTAGTAACAAAAGCATTATTAATAGTGGGCCATTGGTTACGATAATTACCAGCCATACGGAAGGTGCCGTCAAACTTACCGGTCAGTGCCGGGTTCAATGTAAGTGGTGAAGCAAAGAATTGAGAAAAGTTGGGATCCTGAGCCATTGACACACTTACCAGGGTTACACAAAACGTAAGGGTAGAAAGAATTTTTTTCATCTCAGCAATTAATGTTTTTGAAGGGCCCAGACAGATGAATAACGAAAGTCATTAATTGTAAACGTACTGTTACTTTTGAAATTGCCTTAACCTTCTGTCATTACCATTTTCTGATCCGCTACTAAATGGAAAAATACAACTATTTATCTGACCGAAAAAGGGAAAATATAGCTGCTTTGGAAGAAAGTCAGGAGTATTAGTCAATAGCCAGAAGGTTGATTTACATCGTTTAGGAGGTCGGCTTCCCACTAACGATTCCCGGCTCCTACATCTGCACCTTTGTGCCAAAAGCCAGATCCCCCGCATCACCCAGTCCCGGAACAATATAACCCTTGGCCGTCAGTTCATCATCAATATCCCCACACCATATAGTCACGGATGGTTCTTCTCTTTTCACATATTCTATACCCACGGTGCAGGCAATGGCAACTACAATATGTATTTCCCGGGGATGACCTTCTGCTTTTAAAAAATGAATAGTTTTTACGAGAGAAGAACCTGTTGCCAGCATAGGATCCGAAATAATAACCACACGGTTTTCTAATTCCGGACAGGAAACATAATCAAGGCTTATTTCGAAACTGCCGTCTTTATTATGTTTTCGGTAGGCAGAAATAAAAGCATTATCCGCTTCGTCAAAATAATTCAACAGCCCCTGGTGCAGGGGTAAGCCGGCACGTAGAATCGTTGCCAGCACAGGCTGTTCTTTTAAAACTTTATGTACGGCAATGCCTAAAGGGGTTTGGATCTCTTTTTCTTCAAAGGGCAGCACTTTACTGATCTCATAGGCTATCGCTTCGCCAATTCGTTCCAGGTTACGGCGAAACCGCATCCTGTCTGTCTGCACATCCACATTCCGCAATTGGGCAACCCAATTACTTATTAAAGAATGTTGCTGGCTGAGGTTAACTATCATAACAGTATTCAGTTTTTTAGTATTCAGTACAAAGATTTGTGTACCAGGTATTAAAACTTCATATCCAAAATTTTATAAATGGATCAAATAATTCAGGCTCAAAAAAAAGGTATTTTTGATTTTAAGCAAATCTAAATACTAAAAATCTATTATCTGAATACTAAAATCTAATCTATGGTTTACCGGGCTATTGGTTTAATGAGTGGCAGTTCGCTGGATGGGTTGGATATCGCTTTTGTGGAGTTCCAGGAGCAGGGTGGCAAATGGATATATGAAATTTTGCAGGCCGATTGCTATCCTTACACGTCTGATTGGGTGACGAAATTGCAGCAGGCTATCCATTTGTCTGCCAGGGATTATCAATTATTGCATGCTGCTTACGGACATTACACCGGGCAGCAAATAAATAAATTTATTGATGAACATCAGTTGCATTATAAAGTCGCCGTTATTGCTTCGCACGGACACACTACTTTTCACATTCCGGATAAAAAAATGACCGCACAATTGGGCGATGGTGCTGCCATTGCTGCAGAAACCCGGTTGCCGGTTGTAACAGATCTTAGGGCATTGGACGTGGCTTTTGGCGGACAGGGTGCACCCATAGTTCCTATTGGAGAAAAAATGTTGTTGGGCGACTATGATTTTTTTTTAAACCTTGGTGGTATTGCCAATATTTCTTTTTCTCCCCCCCATCTTATAGAAGATGAGGGCCGGGGGGATGAGGTTATTGCATATGACATTTGTCCTGCCAACCGTGTACTGAATATGCTGGTGAATGAAGCAGGAAAAGAATATGATGAGGGTGGACAAATAGCCGCCAGCGGAATGGTAAATCAGGCGTTGCTGGATAAACTAAATGCTCTTGATTATTACCAACAAACTTATCCAAAGTCATTAGCAAATGATTTTGGAACCGATATAGTTTATCCCATTATTAAAAGTGCAGGAATAGAAATAAAAGATGAGGTAAGAACTTACGTGGAGCATATTGTTTTTCAAATAAAAAGTGCAGTGGCCGACTCCCAACCCGATAGCTATCGGGTCCCGACTCCTCACTCCCGACTTCTCGCTACCGGCGGAGGTGCTTTCAACACATTTTTGATTGAGCGGTTACACGATAACTTGAAAGAGCTACAGGTTGAAGTAATAGTACCGGATAAAAAGCTGGTTAACTTTAAGGAAGCTTTAATTATGGCTTTTATAGGAGTGTTGAGGTGGCGGCAAGAGTATAATGTGCTATCTTCCGTAACGGGGGCTTCAAGAGCCAGTATTGGCGGTGCTTTGTGGACAGGACAGGAGGCTTAAGTCCCTTTAATTGAACCAAAATATTATACTGCGATGTCAGCGGATAAAAAAAATAGTCCGGCAATACCGCGAAGTGCTGCTCTGCCTGGAAGAGATTCAGTAGCAGAAGCTATACAATTTAAAAAAATACAAAAACGGTTCCCGCAGCAATTTGAGCATGTATTTCCGGATAAGCTGGCACCCCGCACCGTCATAATCATTCCTTCGTTGACGATGGACTCCGAAATCCTTTCCAAGATAAGTGGTGTCAATCATTACGAAGAACGGTTGCTGTGTATGCTGATGTTGTTGAGAATGCCCCGCACCAATGTCATCTATATTACCAGTGAAACGATTGACCCGGTTATTATCGATTATTACCTCCACATGCTCCCCGGCATTACCGGCTATCATGCACAAAGAAGGTTAACATTGCTGAGTTGCCATGACTCCTCCTCCAAGCCACTGATTCAAAAAATTTTAGATAGACCAAGACTTATTCAGCGCATAAAAGATTTTATTCCTGCCGATCATGAAGCTCATATGTCCTGTTTTATCGTTACCGAACAGGAACGGTCGCTGGCGGTGCAGTTACAAATACCTATTTATGGTTGTGATCCTGATTTATATGAGTTGGGCAGTAAGAGTCATGGCCGCAAAATTTTCCGAAAATGTGGTTTGTCGGTGCCAAACGGTTTTGAAGACCTGCATACCGAAGAAGATATGATTGATGGCCTCGCAAAGCTGAAACAACAAAATCCTGCATTAAGAAAAGGAGTAGTTAAAGTAAATGATGGTTTTTCGGGAGATGGCAATGCAATATTTTCTTACAAAGGTTCTGAGGAAGCTGCCGATTTGAAGATCTGGATAAAAGAAAATTTGCCACAGCAATTAAAATTAGTAGCGGAGGATCTTTCTTATTCATCGTTCCTGCAGAAATATCAAAGCATGGGTGGGATAGTAGAAGAATTTTTAGAAGGCAAACAAAAAGAATCACCATCGGTGCAATGCCGGGTAACACCAACCGGTAAAATAGAAATTATTTCTACTCATGACCAGGAGCTGGGTGGCGAAAGCGGGCAGGTGTATATAGGAGCACAATTTCCTGCATCGCAGCAGTATGCAGTTGAGCTGGGAGCCATGGGAAAAAAAGTAGCAGAAGCGCTGAAGAAAAATGGGGTGCTGGGACGGTTTGCTATTGATTTTATTTCGATAAAAGAAGAAAATGATTGGAAA